>JAWBSH010000003.1 GCA_038843015.1 Zestosphaera sp.
CTTAAGACCTTAAAGTTGTGAAGTCTTGACAAAAGAATCAGAACCGCCGTGGTGAGAGGTCCTAAGGAGACTGTTAAAGAGCGAATAGTTGGGAGACTGTCTGTATGTTGTTTAGTTTTGGTTTTTCGGTTGTTTGGGTTATTTCCGCGGGTTTCAGGAATCGACATATTAAGGTATATAAATAACTGAGTGTTTTAGTGACTGGGATCCGGCAACTCCCTGGAGCCGTAAGCGGGGAGAAAGAAGATAAACAGGTGGGATGAACCCGTGTCCGAAAACCAAAAACAACTAAAACAACCAAAAAACCTAGCTAACGGACACGGGCAACCACCTGGTCTCTCATCTCTCAACCCTAAAGGACTAGACTCGCACTTGTTATCATATAAGTTTCTCTTCTTCTAAAGTTTTTAGGATTTCTCTCAGTTCCTCCTCTGTATAAACTTTGTACTTAATGCGGTCTTCAAACGTTTTGATCCCGAAAGTGAATGAAGCGTTACTTAATAGTTTGTAGCCTTCTACCCACTCTATCAATGGAATAGGTTCTTTAAATAGTCTGTAATTGCCTTCATTACTTAACACTATTGTCGGGAGGTCTGCCGGTCTTATAAAGTGTGGTATCTCTTTTACTTTGCTACCATACCTTGCTGCGGCCTCTTCCCACACTTCCCTCAAACTGTATTTACTTTTCCTCGAACTCAACTCAGCTGATATTTCTGTTAAGTCAGCGACTTCGTCTACTTTCATGTAACCCACTACGTATATTCCCCTGTCAGACTTGAGGAAAGTCTTCCTGATTTCTGTGAAGCCTTTCTTCACGTCAAAGAAGCCTGGAGGGTACTTGGCTAAGCCTGCTGCAAAGAATATGTAACAGTCTTCGCAATCTTTAAAGTCTTTAGGTATCCTCCCGCCGATAGTCCTCCAGTAATCAGCGTAAATCCCTATATCGAATCTCGGGTCCCAGTGCGCGACAACCTTACTCACGTGGTGGCTTGACCCACCTATTAAGATGTAGTCGTAGGGTATGTACTTACTTAGTGGGTGGTCTCCGCACCTACTCATTATGTTTGAATACTGAAATTTCTGAATTACTGACATATCTGCATCACTCCTTACAGGTTCGGGGACGGGCAAGACCTCATAGCATTTCTCGAAGAAGGGAGAATAATAGCCTCCGTCAGCTGACTCAAAGAAAACTCTTAAGAGTAGCCCCTTAATAGGGGGTAATACCATGATCTGGTAATCACCTACTACTTACTTCTGACTTCTCATTTTTATAGCTGATTGTCTGGTTCGTTAACTCATTCTTGATCTCGTCAAGTATTCTCCTAAAATCTTCTAAGACATCAATTACTTCTTCCTTAGAAAGACCGCTGACTTCCATCATGCCTAGAGCTTGCTTAACTGACCTCTTAAAAGCCTCATTCTTCGTCAAGCCTCTCTTCCTCCAGTGCCTGTAAAGGCGTAGCGCGGATATTATAGCTCCCTCAACGTACCTTCTACGTAATTCTTCCTCAGATACCACCCACTTATCAACCTCTTGTATCCTAGATTCTTATATTAACTTGGTTAATAAAGACGTGCGAGCAATTATGTCTAGCTCTTATCAAGGAATAAAAATATTGCTAGTCAACAAAATAACTTATTTTAGTTCTTACTTCTTCTTCCTAATAGACTCCAGTATTTCTTTAGCTACATCTAGCCTTATAGCGTTTCTCTTAATCATCTCCTCAACTACTACGTCTATTTCTGAGCCTCTAGCACCCGCGGTTATGGCGATATTCCTCGCGTGTAGCTTCATGTGACCCTTCTGTATGCCTTCAGTAGCCAGCGCCCTCAGTGCTGCAAGGTTTTGAGCTAGCCCGACAGCACCCATTATCTCAGCTAGTTCCTTGGCAGTCTTAATACCCAAGATCTTTAGACTTAACTGAGCTATCGGGTTTACCTTGACAGCACCCCCTATAAGACCTACAGCCATAGGCATCTCTAGAAAACCTACTAAGTCGCCGTTCTCATCCTTCTCCCAAACACTCAATGATGTGTATTTCCCGGACCTAGCAGCGTACGCGTGAGCTCCAGCCTCTAAAGCCCTAGTATCTTGTCCTGTCGCGAGAGCGACAGCAATCACGCCGTTCATTATCCCTTTATTGTGTGTTGCGGCTCTGTAGGGATCTGCGGAAGCGAAAGCCCAAGCATATACTATCCCGTCAACTACTTCTTCTCCTCCTAGAACGTCTTTAGGTACCCTACCCCAAACACGAACTAATCTTCTGTCAGCTAAGTTAGACACAATCCTCAAGTAGACCTTACCTCCAGTCCACTTCTCTATGTATGGAGCAACTTTCTCAGCCATGGTGTTGACCGTGTTAGCCCCCATAGCGTCTTTAACGTCTACTATGAGGTTCGTTATCACCATGGGTCCTGCAGGAGACTCAATCACGTAGACCTCAACGTCTCTTACTCCCCCTCCTAAACTAATTAGTAGTGGGTTTGTCGCGTCAGCTATTTCTTTTATCTCTTCTCTGTGTTCGTATATTACGTATTTCGCGCTATGCGGTGCCGCAACACCTACTAACTGTATCTGAGCTATCATGAGCGACTCAGTAGCTTGTGCTTTTATGCCGCCACCCTCCCTAAGCATCTTAGCAGCGTTAGAAGCCGCAGCAACTACTGAGGGTTCTTCTATAGCCATAGGAACTAAGTACTCCTTACCGTTGATTAAGAAGTTAGTAGCTATGCCTAACGGCAAAGAGAGAGTGCCAACAACGTTCTCTATCATCTTATCAGCTATTTCGAGAGGTAGAGTGCCTTCCTTAAGCAAGAGCCTCACGTCCTCATCACTTAAGTTTGCTAACTCTTTAAGCTTCTCAACTCTCTCATTGAGAGTTAGTTTATGAAAGCCTGGCAAGCGCGAAGTAACTACCACGTCACAGCACCCCAAAATGATATCGCAGAACTTGTTTTAAGGGAGAGCATGTGAGGACCTCGAGAGATTCGCAAAAACTTAAATAACGACTGTAAGAGATAACTTCTAAGGTGCTTGAGACGAACGTGATCTTGTTGACGTGCTCGCTGGCTGCTGCAGTATTTCTCGCTTGGAGTGCTGGCTCTAACAACGCTGCCAACATAGTAGCGGCTGTAGTAGGGGCTAGAACCATTAAGTTGAATAAAGCACTCTTAATTACCTCGGTCTTTGTGGTACTTGGGTCCCTCATGCTAGGGTCTAGCGTGGCTTGGGTCCTCAGCGCAGGAATAGTTGACGTAGGTTCAGTACCTACGTCTTCACTCATTGTAGGCATGTTAGTAGCTATGTTGGCTGCTGGTTCTTGGGTCTTAACCGCTTCTTTACTTAAAGTGCCTGTCTCAGTAAATGAGACTGTCTTAGCAGGTATCATAGGCTTCGGCATCTTAGTTGACCCAAGTTCGGTTATGTGGGGGCAAGTCATCATAATATACGTTCTTAGATTCTCTACAGTGCCTCTCTCAGGTCTCATCTCCTTCTTAATCAAGAAATTCTTAGCTGACTACTTAGAAGACCCTGAGACTACCTCATCAGCTACACTGCTCTCGCTATTCTTGATATCAGCTTTCACTACGTACCTTACAGTAAGTAAGTTGTTAGGTGTCGTACTAGGTCTGCTAACAGCACTAGTTTTAAGCACGTCATTGCTTGTAGTGAGTAAGGTGTACGTAGATGAGAAATCAATTGACCGGTATGAGAGAATCTACCTCTACAGAAACGTTTTCTCAGTCTTAATAATAGCTCTAATGTCGCTGGCTTATGGTGCAAGCAACGCTGGTATTACTGCCGGACCACTACTCAAGATCGTAACAAGTGAGTTAAGACTCGCTAACGAGAGCGCTTTACCGGCTCTACTAGCTTTCAGCGGTCTCCTCATTTCTTTAGGGATAATTTCTTGGGGGAGGAGGGTTGTAGGGACTCTGGGTGAGGAACTAGCTACACTTAATTACTCTACGGCCGTAGTAACGTATTTCTCTGCATCATTAACTACGCTAGTGTTAGCGGAATTGGGGGTGCCGGCAGCAACTACCATGGCAGTAACTGGAAGCATTATCGGAGCTAGCTTAGCAGAAGGCTACAGTGCCGTCAATATGAGAGTTGTAAGAAAGATACTGACGATGTGGGCTTTAACAACACCGGCTTGCGTGACGATATCTTGCGTTCTATACTGGCTCATAATGTTAGTCACTTAAGCCCTCTACAGTATAGAGCGAGTGTTCTCAGGTAATCACTCGCGTCTTCAGCGAAGTCTGTTATTCCCTCGAGGGACTCAATAAGCTTATCAACCATTAGTATTATCGCGGGATTCTTTATCATAGACCCATACTTAACTAGTAGCTGACGTCCCCTAATGAGTATCTTATCAGCGTCTTCCTCAGTTACCTCAATCCTGTATGCTTCTTCAACAACCTCATTATATTTATGATTGATTAATAAGGAAGTTATCTCATAGAGTTTCGAAACGGACTCGTAAGCTTTCCCAGAAAGCTCGTCGACAGCATTCTTTATCTCACCAGGTAACTCCAAGTAAGGAAATAGAGTCATGTTTCTAGCAACTTCTTTAGACTGTTCAGCTATTAAGTCAAGTCTTCTAAGAAGTGTAGATATTCTCTCCCTCATAAAGCCTGGATGCAGGTCCTGCAACTTAATCAGCAGGTTACGCCTAATTTCGTCAGCTACGGTGTCTTCATGTATGCCTTTAGTGAAAGACTCCATAGCTTCAGCAGTCCTGAATTCTTCGAGGAGCTTAATACCTTCGTTACTTAGTTTAACAATATTGACGACGGCTCTAACATATTTAAGTAATTCGTTGCTCAAGCTACTCTCAAACTCGCAATACTCCAACCTAAGCCCCCAAAACCTAGTTCATTAACAAATAAAATAACTTCTTATCACGAAAAGGAAACACGCTCCTAGAAACTCAAGCCGTAAAACCAAAGTATTCCTTAACTTGCTTATCGCGTTCCTTAATTTCATTAAGGTGATGCTTAAGCGTTTTCGCGAACTTAAGCGTATAATACACTGTAAATATTGAGTGTAGGTACATCCCTAAAAGACCGAGAAATCCTTGAAGAGGTCTGTACCGCAAGTACCTCTCTCTAGCGAGAAGCTCTAACTTTATGATGAGGTACGTCAAGCCAGCTAAACACGCTAAGAACACAACCTCCGCAGGCACTGAAGTCAAGGAAGCTAGTCCGGCCGACATTATAGCTAAGTAAGCGATCAACACCATAAGTGGCGATAACATAAAGAGAAACCAAGGAGTAAAATCAGGCGGGAGTTTCTTCCCGGTAAGTAAAGAACCCTCAACCAAGCCTTTAACCCTGTTACGCTGCCAAGCAATAACCTCCTTAAGAGACTTAGGCACTGTCGTTACTAGGGAAGCCTCCTCACAGTAGCAGAACTCGGCATTGCCGTGTAGTGAGAGACTGAAGAAGAAGTCATCGCTTCTGGAGATAGCCGGGTACGTGTGTTTCTTGTAGAGGCTAGTCTTAACTGCCTTATTATTTCCTGGAGCGTGTCTCCTAGAAACAAACTTGAAGAGGTGGTGGTATGTATGGTACCAGTAGAAGAGCATACCCCAAAAACTATCTCTCACATACGTAGACCCGGAACACACATCACATGACCTCTCACTGTTAAAACACTTCAGAAAACTACTCACGTAGTTCTCAGAATACTCGTTCTCAGAGTCGCCCCAAATAATTAAGTCGTAACCTAAGTCCATACCATACTTGACTGCCTCTACTCTAGCCTGCCCGACACCCCCCTTAAACCTCTGCTTAATAAAGTTAATACACTTAAACCTACTCTTGAATTCTTCAGCAACCTGTTCGGAATCGTCTGTAGACCAACCATCAACAACTAAAACGTCGAAATCAACACAGATACTCACGCCAGACTGCTTGCTCAAGGACTCAAGAGCATTCTTCAACCCCCCAGCATTATCCTTATTCAGCAACACTACCAGCACACGCACATACCTGCACCAGACACATTAACGAGATTTCCTATATTTAGTTTTCTTTAGTTTTCTACAGAGAGAACCTTAATGAAGTGCTAAACAGCCTCTCTCCTGTTCTAGAGGGCGGGCTTTTATCGTAACGATACTAGGTCTTTCATCTTTTAACCTTATTTATAATGTTTATGTTAAAAAACAGAAATCTTCTAAGAACTTATTTAACGTAAATACATTCTCTTAGAGGGATATCTAATATAGAACTTCTTACTATACTTAATTAATTGATTTTTCTAAACGTTCTCTCTCATTTCACGTATACCCATCAAATAGTTTTTTAAAAGCTTTCTAGAATATATTCACACGTGGTGTGTAACTTGAGTTCAGCACCTAGATCAAGCATGTTACTAGTTGGTTTAGCCATAGCTATAATAGTTGTTGGAGTCCTAGGTTATTATATAGGAAGTATGACAGCCCCAACACAGACAACCACAGTCACTCAAGCAGCACAAACACTTACTGTCACTACTACTAGGACAGAAACTGTGACGCCTGTTTATACACCTCCCGAGAAGATTAGAGCAGGCTTCATATACGTAGGTCCTATAGGAGATTTTGGCTGGACCTTCATGCACGACCTTGGTAGGAAAGTTGTTGCTGAACTCTATAAAGATTGGCTTGAAACTACGTATTACGAAAGTGTTCCCGAAGGTGCTGTGGCTGATAGATTAAGAGACTTAATAAGAGCGGGATACAATGTTTTCTTTACTACCTCCTTCGGTTTCATGGAGGGTACCCACGCAGTAGCTCAGCAGTACCCCAACTTAATTTTCTGGCACTGTAGCGGTTATTTGCGAGACAAGAATATGGGTACTTACTTTGCTGATTTCTATCAAATCTACTATCTTAACGGTTTAGCCGCCGGTGCTTTAACTAAGACAGGTAAGGTAGGTTATGTAGCAGCTTTCTTGATTCCTGAAGTAGTAAGGCACTTAAGTGCTTTCGCGATAGGTGCTAGAGAAGTTGCTCAGCAGAGAGGACTTAACCTAACTCTATACGTGATAGAGATCGGCGCGTGGTATGATCCTGCTAAAGCTAGGTCAGCTGCCGAGACTCTCGTTAACCAGTATGGTGTTGACGTAATAGCTTTCACTGAAGACTCAACAGCGATTGTAGAGTATGCGCAGGAGCAGTTTAGTCTAGGCAAAGAGATATACGTCTTCAGCCACTATAGCCCCATGTATGTTTACGGTGAAGATGTGGTAGTCAGTGGTCAGCTAGTTAGGTGGGAGATAATATATGCTGACATACTAGGCAAGATTAAGGCGGGTATATACACGCCAACTAACCTGCAAAACGTTGATTACTGGTACCTCCTCAACACAGGAGCTGTTGAGATGGCCGCACACGTATTCCCTAACGGTAGTGTCATGTACATTAACCCGAAGTTCGTAGAGCCTCTTAAGGGGGTTACTGTGACTGACAAGATATCTGGCAAGACTATGAGTGTTTATGACTTGATATGGCTTAGGTACGAGCAGATGAGGAACGCGCCAATGCTAATGTCTTTCCAGCAGATAGCTACTAGCCACATCTACGAAAATGTAACGTCTATTACTATAACTATAGGAGGCACGCCTACTACTTACCCGATAGCACCGGTCTTCGACCCATTCATGGGTCCTTTAAGCGGGTACAAGATAGACAATCCATCACAGAAAGTCACAGTAGCTCCCGGCGCTAGATTAGGGCATGCTGACCTCTGGAGTATGGATTGGGTCCCTGATTTCGTAAGAATAATCGGTAAAATTTAGGTGTCTTAAATGAGTATTCAGTCTTTTTTTCCTTCAAAAAGAGATGAACTCTCAGTTTTAAGTCCTATTATTTCCGTCCGTAATTTATGGAAGAGCTTCCCGGGTGTAGTGGCTTTAAAGAACGTGAGCCTCGATATATTTCCTGGAGAGATACACGCTATTCTAGGCGAGAATGGGGCCGGTAAGTCTACACTCCTAAAGATACTATACGGTATTTACGTGCCAGATAAGGGAGAATTATTCTTTGAAGGTAAGAAAGTAGTGTTGACGTCCCCCCAAGACGCGGTTAAGAACGGCTTAGTACTCGTTTCTCAAGTTCCTCAGCTCGTAGATTCACTGACCATCGCTGAGAACCTGTCTTTGTCTTTAAGGCAGTTTAGTTACGTGAGTAGTGTGAAGAAAGTCTCTAAGTTTCTCTTAGAGAAGGGAAGAGAATATGGCGTGAGAATAGACCCAGACATAGAGGCCTGGAAGTTAAGCTATACTCAAAAACAGTTAGTCGAGATTTTGAGGGCTTTGCTACTTAACGCGAGAGTGATAGCCTTCGACGAAGCAACTACACTTTTGCCGCATGCTGAGAAAGAAAGACTTTATGAGTTTATGAAACTGTTTAAGAGTAAGGGAGGCACGATCCTGCTCGTAACTCACAAGATTCCTGAGGCCATGGAAGTCTCAGACAGGATAACTATTCTGAGGAGAGGAGAGGTGGTAGGTACTGTGAAAACTGGTGAGACTACCATAGATCAAGTCAGGTATATGATGTTTGGTGAGAGACTTACTCAACTCAATTCTGGTGAGTATGAGAGATTGTATAAGAAGGATTCAGAAGTCCTGGTCGTGAAGGATCTTTGGGTTAGAAGTGATTATGGCGTGTACGCAGTAAGGGGAGTGTCTTTTAGCGTTCGTAGAGGCGAGATTTTCGGGATAGCTGGCGTAGCTGGTAACGGTCAGCTAGAACTTATTCAGGCTTTAGCTGGGCTAAGAAGAGTTGAGAAAGGTAGCATATATTTACGTTATAATGGGAACGAAATAAACGTCACTAACAAAGGCTCTATGCTAATCAGACGCTTAGGAATAGGGTACATACCAGACGAACCCGTTAAAAAAGGTGTTTCCCTAGACAACACTATCGAGGAGAACATAGCGGTACATCCAAAACTTTCGAAGTTCTTGATAAACTGGAGAGGCATCAAGAATTTAGCCTCTAACCTAGTTAAGGAATTCAATATAGTGACGCCCTCAACGAGTACTAGAGCTAAAGTTTTGTCTGGAGGTAATTTAATGAAGGTTTTAGTAGCCAGAGAATTAACAGTCTCTAAACTAGCTTTAGTCGCTTATAACCCGACTAGAGGTCTAGATGAGGTCTCGACTCGTTACGTTAGGAAACTGATAGTGAATAAGGCAGCAAATGAAGGTATGTGTGCTGTGATTGCTTCTGAAGACCTCGACGAGATCATTGAGATAAGCGACGTGATCGCAGTTATGAATTCTGGCTCGGTAGTCGGTATTTTCAAGTCTGGAGCGAATAGAGAGGAGATTGAGAGAGTTATGGTGAGTTAAGATGCGCTTGATAGTAGTCAAGCGAGTAAAGACTTCTAACATGTACTACATTGGAATACCAATACTCTCCATATTAGTAGGTCTTGCAATATCTATACTCATATTTGCTTCTATAGGTGTGCCGCCCGACTTATTCGTTGGGGGGATTATCTCAGGCTTTCAAAGTCCTCAGACTTTGAGGTATTTCGCCTTACTTGTTATGCTGGGTGTAGCGTTAACATTAAGTTTCAGAGCTTCTATCTGGAACGTAGGTGCTGAAGGGCAGATGATATGGGGGATGCTTGCGGGAGGCTACATAGCACTCTTTGTTGCTGCCCAATCAATGTATGTGAGTCCTAGTGAGCTACCTAACTACGCTAGCATGCCTGGTGTGGAAATTATTGACGCGAGTCCTTACGCACCTGTCATCTCAGTTCTTTTGATGGATCCCTCATTAGGAAAGTTATTAATGATTCTTTTTGGTATGCTAGCAGGGGGATTATGGGCTTTAATACCTGCAGTACTTAAGGCGTACTTAGACGTAGATGAGGTCGCAACTACTCTTATCTTAAATTACGTTGCGTACCAGCTCTTTAATCACTTAGTTTCCTATAATTTAAGAGGTTTAAGCGTTCAAGCAAAACAGTTTTTCAGGACAGACAGAATAAACTCGGCACTCTTCTTCAACCTCATCCCCGGCACGTCAGTCACTATACAGGAGGTAGTTATGGCCGCGATATTCTTTGTTGGCGTCATCTTAATGTATAAGTACACAACGATAGGTCTGAGACTGAAAATAATTGGGTCAAACCCGCAACTCCTTAGGTCTGTAGGAGTAGATGAGAGGAGATACATACTGCTAGCAATGTTCTTAAGCGGGATGTTAGCAGGCGCTGCAGGAGTCTCTATATTTGCTAACCTAGGCGTAGGTAAGTTAGAAAAGATAGCTAACGTGGTTAGCCCACCCACCATGAACTTAGGCTACACCGCTATACTCGTATCGTGGCTTTCAATGCTTGACACTCGTCTTATCCCCATATACGCTTACGTAGTAGCTTCATTGTTTCAGGGGAGTAGCATACTCCAGTCAGAGATTAACCTACTATTTCCTGAGTTGTCCTTAACAGGCGCGGCTTTAACTTACATTCCTATAGGCTCTATATTGATAGTCTACGTAGTTCTAAGAGTATTAACAGATTACTCAATAAGGATAAGGAGGTAGATGATGTTGCTGGAAGACATACTTACTACAATAATGGCGTCATTAGCAGAGATACCTAATATAGTGCTTGCTATGTCACCTATATTTGTTTACTTATACTTAGCTAGTTTAGGTAATTCTGTTGTCGAGAAGTCTGGTATACTTAATCTAGCTATTGACGGAGCGTACACGCTAGGTATAGCGCTAGTCTTTACGTTGCTGGTGTTTGTAGGCGACCCCACACTAGCTCTACTGATTACTTCATTCTTGATTGGGTTGTTAGGAGTTTTGGTAGCTTTCTTGACTACGAAGCTCCCCATATCTCACGGTGCTATAGGACTTTCAATACAGTTCGTGGGTTACGGTCTCGCGTCGTTTCTCGCATACCCGGTGTCGCTGAAGGTTAGGGCTGAGAGGATAAGCCTTAATACGTACCCCGCAGTACCTGAGGTCGTTTTAGCTTTCTTAACTCTATCTATACTGATCGGTGTACTAATACATTTACTTATTTTCAAGACTAAGTTAGGGTCAGCGATAAGAGCTGTGGGCGAGAACCCTGCAGGAGCTTCAGCTCTAGGAATTAATGTCCTTAAAGTAAGAGTCATAGCTACTTTCTTAGGGTACGTTTTGATAGGGACTGCTTCCTCGCTTTTCCTCTTACTCTACACGAAAAACTGGCAAGAAGGTCTAGGCATGGGTTACGGCTGGATTTCCTTCGCTATATCACTCTCGTCCGGCAGGCACCCAATCGTGGGAATAGTCACTTCAGTGATCTTCGCTGTTCTCATTAGGTACGCATACGTTCTTCAAGACGCTTTAGTGAGGTATGGGATAAGCATATCTAACTTCATAGTTATTGCCTTACCGTTCATAGCAGCAGTACTAATACCTCTCGCAGTTACTGCAATCCCGCAACTACGTCGGAGGTTTGCGCCACCCAAGCATCTAGGGAAAATATTCTTTAGTGAAGAGAGGTCAGTATAACTTCACACTACTTAAGACAGAGCACATTAGTGGGCCCAGCATTTTAATCTTCGTTGATACAATACTTCAGGGGTAAGTAGTTTGAGTAGGCAGAGCGACGACGAGACATTATGGTCTCAAGAAGTTCATCTTCTTCAGCCAAGCAGACACCTCAACCCATCACTTATTGACTTTATTGACCACCTACAAAGCTTTGAGTATGTCCCGGAAATTTCAGAAGTAGCTGATTTAATGGACCTACACACTTCTACCGTGTGGAAAATGATGAAAACTTTAAAGCAGAGAGGACTCGAACTTCAGGGTCTCATAGACATAAGTCGTTTAGGCATGGTTGAGGTCGTCTTAATATTTGATAAATTTCTTGAAATTTCTGAGCTACCTAAATGCTTGCTTAGAGAGTACGCGCCAGTACTGCCTTGGGGTTCTTACCTCAGGTACGTAGTGCCGAGAAATGCTGTCGAGACTTTCTTGACTTCCTTGTATGTTAAGCTAGGTGTTGAGGCTAGAGAAGTTTACGTACTGCCTACGACGATATACAGCAAACCTAGCTTAAAAGAATATTACGACATAACGACTAGGAGGCTCCTGTTAAGCTGGGATAAGCTACTAGCACGTATTAAGTCGTCACCTAGAGAGTCTCTCCCAAGAGAGAGCCCAGGAGAGAAAATAAGGTATGACGAGATAGACTTACACATAGTAAGGGAACTCGAACTTAATCCTTTCACTTCTATCAAGAATATAGCTAAAAAACTTAGTGATGAGTCGAGCATGGGTAGAACACTTAATTACGTGTTAGTTTTGAGGCACTACAACAACCACGTGAAGAACAGGGGTGTCATGAGGGGTGTTAGACTGAGGTTTGAGCGTTTACTCTTAGACCCTCCTATAAAAACCTTAAGTATAGTTGCTGGAAACCCTATAGACTTGCTGAGAGTTTCTAAAATTTTGAGCACACACGTATACTTCCTTGACTCCTACATTAGTCTATCTGACAACATATTAATAACACAAGCCCTGATACCGCCGAGGCTGATCTTCGACTTGAGTTTATTCTTTGAGAAGCTAAAGTCGAGTGAAATCATAAAGTCTTGGAGGAACTTATACCTAGACAACACTAGATTAAAGAAGTACGCGTTCCCAGTCAAACTCTATACTCTAACGATAGAGGAAATGCTTAGTTTAAGCGACGATGAATTAATGATTAAGGAAATAACTTAAGGTTGGGAAATCAGAAGAACTTAACTTAAATGATATGATGGCTAGCACTTTCAAGGCCTTAAGGCCTTAAGACCTTAAAGTTGTGAAGTCTTGACAAAAGAATCAGAACCGCCGTGGTGAGAGGTCCTAAGGAGACTGTTAAAGAGCGAATAGTTGGGGGACTGTCTGTATGTTGTTTAGTTTTGGTTTTTCTGGTTGTTTGGGTTATTTCCGCGGGTTTCAGGAATCGACATATTAAGGTATATAAATAACTGAGTGTTTTAGTGACTGGGAGCCGATGAGCTGATGAGTCGTTGGCGAGGGACGAGACTCTGTAAACCGCTCTTCACCGATGGCTCCGGGAAGCACAGCAACCTCCTAGAGCCGTAAGTGGGGGAAAAGGAGATAACCAGGTGGGGGTGAACCCCTACTCAGAAAAACCAAAACAACTAAAACAACCAAAAAACCTAGCTAACGGACACGGGCAACCACTAGATACCAACAGATGCGAAAGCTTGTGAGGCAGCTACCTGCCTAGAAAACAATAACGTTTATAAAGTTATCTTAAGAAATCACATGAGGGATACATAGTTTTGGAACTTGTTAGGTTCCCAACAATAGATGATGTTGTCTTGAGTAAGAAGAGAGTTCTCGTCCGAGTTGATTTTAACTCGCCCATTGACAAAGATGGCAAGATAATAGATGACTCCAGGATAAAGGCACATCGACAAACTCTCTTGACTTTAATCGATCGCGGAGCAGCTGTGGTAGTAATTACTCATCAGGGCAGACCAGGCGATGACGACTTCATAACTTTAGAGCCGCACGCACAGAAACTTGAGGAAGTTCTCGGTGCTAAGGTGAAGTTTGTTAGTGATGTTATAGGTCCTGCGGCTACTGAAGCCATACGAAACTTAAGTGAGGGTGAGGTCCTGCTACTCGATAACGTTAGGTTAGTTTCGGAAGAGTTGATTGAAGCAGAACCTGAGAAGCATGCTAAGACATACTTAGTTAGAAAACTTTCACCTTTATTTGATTACTTCGTATTCGACGCTTTCGCAACAGCACACAGGTCTCAACCCTCTATAGTAGGGTTTCCAGTGGTTCTTCCCACACTAGTTGGTTACGTCATGAAGAGCGAGCTTGAAGCATTGAGTAAATCGATACTCAGTAGCGAGTCCCCGAGACTCTTTGTTTTAGGCGGTGCTAAGGTCAGAGACACAATAAAAGTAATAGAATTCTTAACGAGGAAGAGAGTCGCCGACAGAATACTCACTACAGGTCTCGTGGGCTTAACTTTCCACGTAGCTAAGGGTGGCAGATCAGGCAAGTCGCTCTTGAAGTTCCTTGAAGAGAAGGGCCTCACAACCTTAATACCTTTAGCTCGAAGAGTAATTCTTTCTGGAGCCCCTGTAGACACACCCTACGACGTTAAGGTAATCAAAGAGGACGGGAGTATCGCTGAAGAACCTATAAACACTGCCGACGGAGTACCAGTAGACATAGGGTCTTACACTTCCTTGATGTTCTCAGAAATGATTAGGGAGGCTTCTATAGTAGTGTTGAGGGGGCCAGCCGGATATGTTGAAGACCCTAGATTTAGGTCTGGTACCCTAGACATACTAAAGGCTGCTCTCGAAAGCAACGCTTACGTAATAATTGGTGGTGGTCACCTAGGCTCTATGCTTAGCGAGGTAGGTGTAAGGAGAGAGAAAAGACTTCACGTATCTACGGGCGGTGGTGCTCTCCTCATAGCACTTTCCGGAGAAACGCTCCCAGCCCTGAAGGCCTTAGAAATCTCGTACAAAAAATTTTTTGCTGGTGGTTCTTCATGAAAGTGAGAGTAGGAGTAAACGGATACGGAACTATAGGTAAGAGAGTTGCTTGGGCGATATCATTACAACCAGACATGGAGTTAGTAGGTGTCGTGAAAACGAAGCCTAATTGGGAGACTCTCTCAGCTGTCAAGAGAGGTCTGAGGATCTACACGTTGAAGGAGAACATACGTGAGTTTCACGCGCGGGGGATAGAAGTTCATGGTACTCTAGAAGACCTGCTTAACTCAGTTGACGTGATAGTTGACGCTACACCAGGTGATGTGGGGGCGACTTACAAGAAAATCTATGAGAGCTTCGCACGTAAGGCAGTCTTTCAAGGCGGTGAAGAACCCGACGTAGCTGAGGTCAGTTTCAACGCCTTAGTAAATTATGGTGAAGCACTAGGCAAGAATTATGTGAGGGTAGTGTCATGCAATACTACTGGCTTACTGAGAGTAATATATGCAGTCTCAAAACTAAGTAAGATAAGGAGCGTAAGAGGCTTTATAGTCAGGAGAGCTGCTGACTTGAAAGAAATTAAGAAGGGTCCTGTTGAGGGTGTAGTTCTTGACCCTCCTAAGCCGCCCTCACACCATGCACTAGACGTGAATACCGTGCTTAAAGACTTAGATATAGTCACGTACGCTGTGGTAGTGCCCACTACTTTAGCACATATACACACACTCCACTTCGTTCTTGAAAGGTCTGTTACCAGTGATGAGGTTCTTGACGCGTTATCTAACACTCCCCGCATACTGCTAGTTGATGGGGGGCTAATTAAGTCTACTGCCGAGTTAAGAGAGCTCGCTAGAGATTTAGGGAGACCACAGGGAGATATCTTTGAGAATGTTGTGTGGTCTGATAGTGTCCTCGTGAGAGGCGATGAAGTAATGTTAACGTACGCAGTGCATCAAGAAGCCATAGTAGTTCCAGAGAATATAGACGCTATACGTGCTGTAATGAGGCTTAAGGAGAAAGCTGAAGATTCCATTAAGATAACTGATGAGAGCTTAGGTATCAAGAGGTGGTTGCAGTGAGTTATTACCCTGAACCAACATATATAGTGAGTTACCTCTTTAGAAGAATACTAATACCTGTTGACGGGTCAGCAATGAGTTATAAAGCTCTTGAAGTAGGACTTGACTTCGCGTCTAGGTACGGCTCTAAGATAAAAGTGTTGGTAGTTGAAGACCCGTCAATCCCTGACGTCAATGAGGTTAAGAAGAGAGTTACTGAGATATCTAGCAAGAGAGGGATTAGTATTGAAGTCAAGGTAAAGAAGCCTAACTATCCAGACACTTCAGTAGCTACGGCCGTGGTAGAGGAACTGTTTGAAGAACACTATGACCTGGTTATATTGACTGCGCGTGGCCGGACTCTCAACCCAGACTTAGTTATGGGTTCGATAGCCTTGTCAGTAATCATAAACTCAAATACGTCAATCTTCTTAATAAGGTAAGAAACAAAATTAAGGAAGAGTTTTTATTTTAATGTGTCTTAACTTGTATTGATTAGTGTGGTGATTTAGTTGAGTAGTGAGAATACTAGGAAGTACGTGTTTGACGAGATCCACGGCTACATAGTCTTAGACCCTCTAATGAGAGACTTAGTCGATACCCCACCCGTTCAGAGGTTGAGGAGAGTCAAGCAATTATCTCAAGCTTGGTACGTGTTTCCAGGCGCTGTTCACACCAGGTTTTCTCACTCGCTAGGTGTTATGAAGCTAGCCGAGAAAATCACAGATAAACTCATAAATGACGGCATACTCAGCAAGGACGATAGGGACTTACTTAGGTGTGCAGCGTTACTCCACGACGTAGGTCACACACCCTATTCACATGCTCTCGAATATGTCTTCTACTCTAGTTACGGGATAAACCATGAAGAGTTGAGCTATATGATGATTAATGAAGAGCCGCACATTAGGGAAGTTCTCTCTAATTACGGTCTTTCATCTAATGAGGTAGCTAAAATAGTTACGGGTACGCATGAAGAACCAGCATTTAATAATCTCTTAAATGGCGACTTAGATGTTGACAGGCTTGATTACCTACCTAGAGACGCCCTACACACAGGCGTTAGGTATGGCTTAATAGATCTTGAGAGAATAATCCAGACAATAACTCTAGATGATGAGGGTTACGTAGCAGTACATCCTAAGGCAGTTCACGCAGTAGAGTCCTTTTACGTCTCAAGACTTCATATGTATAGGTCTGTCTATTATCACAAAACGATAACAGGGTATCAATTACTGCTAGCCGCTATATACGAGATGATCCTGGCTGAGAGAGAAGTTAAGAGTTTCTTAGAGCCCTTCACGTCTCTAGAAGGTATTAGGAAGTCGGTGAGAGAAGGGAGTATCTGTGCGTGGGACGACTTCTTAATAGGCGGTGTGCTGAACGTTGTGTTGGCCAAGAAGCTGGGTAGTGAGATACTCAGAGAACTTATTAAGTCTTACGTTAACAGGAGAGGTTATAAGACATTCTATAACCATATAAGCTTTAAGCTAGAACAAGGCATAACCCCCTCAGAGATGGATAAGCTAAACAGAATTAGTAAGGCACTCTTAGCTAGAGGAGTCAACGCCTACACCTTCAGGACTTACACAGAGTCTGTTCCCATAATTTCTAGTGAGAAGGAAGTTAGAGTACTAAGTAACGCTAAGTCTGTCAAGATATCTGAGCTAGAAGATTCTATAATTAAGAGTCTTCCTAGATATATGGAGATCGTTAGAATCTATGCTCTACCCGCGCTCGAGGAAGTAATTAAAGACCTTATCTAGGTGAAACTAGATAAATCGCTTAAAGAGAACACTTAAATTCTTGTTGTTTAAGAGTTCAGCTAACTTCTTTACGCATTAAGTAAGCGTCTGAGTCGGGGTAGTAGTTGGGTAGCCTCTCAATTATCTTGTAGCCTAGCTTCCTGTAGAGGTTTAAAGCTCTCTCGTTTTTTACAGAGACTTCAAGCTCTAGGCACTTAATCTTAAGTTCTGAACATCTCTCCTCAAAAGACGTCAGCAACTTTTTGCCTAACCCTACCCCGCGTGATTCAGGGTCTACAGCTATAGAAGCTATGTGGCAACAATTACTAGTTGTTACGAACCCGGTTATGTAACCTTTAACGAGTCCGCCACACTCAATAACTAAGAACAGTTCTGGATGGAGAAACAGTGCCGAAATAAACACTGTAATGGGGTACGGGTATTCAAAAGATCTTCTTTCTATCTTAACTATTTTTTCCATATCTCTCAGGGAAGCATTCCTCACTATACACTCACTTACTTCATAGACCATAACTTCATTACCTCATCTTCCACGTAAGGGTCGTAGACATACTCTCTTGAACTTCCTCTAAGTACTTCTAAGAGAGGTCCTTCATGATTTCTGGGAAGCACCTCACCAATCACCGATGCTTCTATACTATTTTTCTTGAGTAAGTCTACAGCCTCTTCGACCCGCTCTCTCGGTACAGAAGCTAGTAAAGCGCCTGATGAGAGTATTTTCAGTGGGTCTAGACCTAAAGCCTTAGTAATTTCTATCGTTACTTCATGAATAGGTATTTTATCAGCATACACTCTTATGAGCTTTCCTGACGCGTAAGCCATTTCAGCAAGACCTCCTAACAATCCTCCTTCTGTTGGGTCATGCATGCCGCTCACTAAGCCTTCCCTGCTCAATAGGGTTGCTTCTTCTACGACGCTAATTAAGTTTATCATTTCCTCACCTTTGTTTAAGGTCTCTTCACTGACTCCTCTAGTTACGAGCGTCTCTCTAAAATCAGATGATAGCACGGCAGTTCCTTCGATACCTGCATACTTACTCACAATGATTAGGTCTCCTTCTTTGATGTTCCTGACATCTACTAAGTTACTTAGTTTGAGTATGCCGAAAGCCGTAGTTATAGCTACAGGTCTCTTAACACTATCAGTAAACTCTGTGTGACCTCCCACCATTAAGGCCCCGTATCTGTCTAGCGTTCTCTTCATAGAATCTGTTATTGTGTTCACTAAGTCTTCGCTTGACCCTTCAGGAAGTAAGATGACTGACGTGAAGAACTTTGGGTAAGCACCTATCATCGCGACGTCGTTAGCTGGTATAACTATAGAGAGAGTTCCGAGATGCTTGACTGCTCCTGAGATCGGGTCTGGATGCACACCTATAAGAACTTCGTCACAAGCCTTAACTGCTGCTGCGTCTATCCCGATGTCTGCTTGAAGAACTATTGAAGGGTCGTGAGTCTTAAATTTATCTAACACATGTTTCTTTAGGCTCTCAGGCTTGAGCTTCATCTAATTCCCTTTTAATGAATTCTTAAGTAATAAATAATATGCTATTCAATGAGTGTATTAAGGGGTTTACTTGGTTGAGGTAGTGTTTCTTGGGGTGGGTGGCTGGTTATCGAATCCCTCATACGGTCAGTCAGGCATTCTAGTGTCAGGCTCTAGCAGAACTGTCTTACTAGACGTTGGTGAAGGAACTTTAGAGAAACTACATAAGTGTGTCAAGATGGATGTGAACGACCTTGACTACATTATCTTAACTCACTCACACGGGGATCATGTGTTGGGACTACCTACTATAGCACAACATTTAAGACGCTCAGTAAGAGTTGTTGGACTGAGAGAGACGCTAGAAGACTTGAGGAAGATTTTCGAGGCTCTGCATGTGGAGAACAAGCTCCAGCAACTAATTTTTGTTGAGATCCCGTCTGAAGGTCGCAAAGAGTTAGAGAGTGGAGTTAGACTCGAGTGGGTTAGAGCTAAGCACGTAATACCTTCTGTTTCTGTAGTGTTAGAGATAGATGGTGTTAAGATAGCTTACAGTGGTGATACTTCCTATAACCCTGAGTTCTTAAGTATAGCTAAACACGCGGAATTACTAATTCATGAGTTCTCGGTTCCTCGAGAGATGCAGGACATAACAGACGTTTTAGGTCATACCGCAGTCACAGATTTTGAGCGTGTGGTGAGGTCATCCAGGCCTAAGCGCGTGGCCCCAATACATTATTACCTAGAAGCTCCCAGACTAGATTTAAGGTGTGTAGAGGACGTAGAGTTAGTTATCCCGGCGCCATGCTCTAGATTAAGTTTTTAACAGTTGTTGTGAAGTTTAAGCAGGTATGGATTAATACGTATTTGTCAAAACATTATTAAACTTTTTAAGTATTGTAGTAGCTATTAATTTAGGGTGAGCCAATGCCGGAAGTAAGAAGAATTCAAAGATTTGGTAAGTCAACTCTAATGGTTTCATTACCGGCAAGCTGGGTTAAATCAATGAAATTACTGCCTGGTGATAGTGTTTCGATAGACTTGATGGAGGACGGGTCGTTAAGAATAGTACCCCTCTATATGTCTCAAAAAAGAGAAGAGAAGTTATTACAGATAAAAGTGAGCAAGAATTCTTCTGAAGTCTTGCTTGCTAGAAGTGTTGTCGCCGGATATCTTCTCGGCGCTGACGTCATAATTGTGGAAGCTATGGACGGGGTACTCTCAGAAACACACTTGAAAACGGTGAGAGACGTGGTTAGAGAGCTTTTAGGTGCTGAAATACTTGAGCACACCCCGAGTAAAGTCTCAATACAGATCTTGATAGACGCGAGTAAGTACTCGGCACTCAACCTACTTAACAGACTACTTAACCGTGTTAAGTTCATGATACAACATCTGCAGATAGCAGTAATAGATAATAAGCCATACCTACTTCACGAGATAGAGGAAATAGAGAGAGAAGTTGACAGGCTTCACGCCCTAGCTATTAGGCAATTCCTCCAGGCACAGAACGACAGGTCTCTCAGCAAGTACTTGGGGATTAAGACGTCTCTGATACCAGAGTACAGAGGGATAGTTAAAGGACTTGAGGAAGTTGCTGACGCGCTGAGTTCGGCGGCACAAGTACTTAAAGAATTGGATGAGCTGGGTCAGCTAGCCTTATTTAATTACGAATCAAACATTCTTAGAGAGAGTCTTGACTACCTTCTCATGACTGTTGAGAGGATAGATAAAGTATTTAAAACTCTAGACCTCTACGTAGCTAATGAAGTCATTAATATGGTTACCGAGTACTACACTCTGATAAGAAAATACGATGAGCTTTTCTTCAGATCGCTTAAACAAGAAGAGCCGAACAAGTTATTCGATAAGAGCTATGTTCTAGTTAGAGAATTTATCGATAGGTTGGTAGAGGCGGGCAGGTCTCTAGAGTCTGTTTCTGAAGCGCTCTTTGACATATCTATAGAGAAAGCTGGGGCTACCCTAGACATATGTAAAGTCTTCATATAATAGTGTAGATAGTAGAGGAGTCTTTTTAAGAAAAGATAGTTTTGAGTCTTTATGTGGGGAGCAATTGGTTAAATTTGACGTAGCCGAAGCCACGAAAGAAGTTCTCGAAGGTGATGTTTGGCAAGCTCTAGAAGCGTTTCTGACAGAGCTTGAGGCGGCAGGAGCTTCACAAAAAACCGTTCGTGCTTATAAGTACGGAATCAAGGACTTCCTTAAATTCGCGAACAAGCACTACGTGAAAGAACTGAGTATTGATGACTACAATAGGTGGAGGCTGGAGAGGTTGAGGAGAGGTTTCCCGGAAGGCTCTAACGATAAGAGGAGAACTCAAGCTACTCTTCATTACTACTCACTCTATGTGAGGTCCTTCATTAAATGGTTAGGTATAGCTGATAAGATACCTGCGGTCGCTAGACCTAGGGGGAGAAAGAACATAGCGACTCTCAAAGTAGAAGACGTGAAGAAAATGTTTGAAACCGCGAGAGACATTCTCGACAAAACTATAGTAGCGTTACTTTTTGAGACTGGTCTTAGAGCTCAAGAACTGCTATCGTTGAGTGTAGAGGATGTTAATCTTGAGTCACGCGAAATAATAGTTAGAAATGCTAAATTTGGTGATGAGAGAGTAGTTTTCTTTGGTCCCTTAAGCTATGAGACTCTGAAGATTTACATATACCTAAACAATAAGAAGGGGGGAAGACTCTTCGACTTAACCTACAGTGGCTTATATAAGAGACTAAAGACCCTCGCTTCGAGAGCTGGAATAGACCCTAGCAGGGTAAGACCACACGTACTAAGGCATACGTTCGCTACTGAAGCTTTGAAGAGGGGCATGGACTTAATAGCTTTGCAGAATATCTTAGGACACAAAGATATAAAAACAACACAAATATACGTTCACTTACTCAAGGAAGACATAAGAAAATCCTATGAGAACGCCTTCTACCACGAATTAAAGTCCTGGAAGGCGAGCCACGAACTAAACCTAAGTAACATAGTCTCATAAACAACAAGTCTTAAGAACTAGTACCTCCTGCCTTAAAATGAGGTCCCTACTAAGAGGTTTGAAGCTACTTACTAACCTCTATACGTAGAGAGTAATTAGTGTAGCTCACGTAAGCCGTGTTTTGAGTACTTTTTATTAAAGAGCTCGCATGCTTACGTTCTAATCATGTCTAGGATTTTCGGAAGTATCTCCCACCCATGGCTTAGAACGCCTATGGAGCCGAGTTCGTAGCATGTCTTTTCTTCTAGTCTCAAGACTTCGTCAGGTTTTATCCTACCCCCTACTAGTAGTAGGGGTACAGGGTCGTCTGTATGCGCTCTTATTGAAGGAGGTGTCGCATGATCTGCTGTCACTAGTATCGCAACTTCTCTTAAATCAATACTGTCTATTAATTCCTTAACGTAGAACTTATCTATGTCTTCTATTGACTTTATCTTGCCGTGTAAGTCGCCATCATGTCCTGGCTCGTCAGGTCCTTTTAGATGGACATACACCACGTCTACTTCCTTAAGTAATTTCAGCGTAGCACTTAACCTAATAGAGTAGTCTGAGGCTTTATCTTCTGTAGGGGGCGGCATCTCTGCAGCACGCATCCCCAAGAGTCTAGCTATGCCATTCTCTACTGGCATTTCCGTTATAGAACCAAAAGAAGCGTTGAATAGCTTACTTATGGGAGTTAGTTTAGGTAATTTCGAGCCAGCATCTCTAACTAGTATGACGTTTGCTTTAAGTAATCCTCTTTCTTCTCTTGCTCTATTAATCGGGTGCTTATCAAGGATCTCAATAGACCTCAGAGTAAACTCATTAACTAAATCTGCAGTGACCTGAGCGCTTAGCGTAGGACTCAAAGGAGTTGACTTCTTTATGTATGGCTGAAAGCTCTTCTCAGCTACTGAGATAGCACCGACTTTCTTATAGGCAGGGTCAGTGTTGTCTACCTCATCACTTAACGGCATCACGTCACTGCCTATCACTACGACAGCTCTATGCCCTACTGTTGCTTTAACCTTAACATAGCCGCCGTGAGTGCTTAGCTTTAACCCATCTAGAGCTTCAGCTAACTCACGAGCTTCCTCGGTACTCAACGACCTACCAACTCTCCTATCTACGAGTTTCTTGCTGCTTGGATCGACTGTAGCGAAGTTAGCTCTGAAAGCTACTTCACGGCCCTCAACAAAAGAGACTCCGGCTCCTACAGCCTCGAGGGGGCCTCTGCCAGTATAGCTTGTGTGTGGGTCGTAACCAAGAATACTCATTACTGCGGCATCAGATTCTGGAGCTACTCCCTTCCCAACAGTATATACGGCGCCGCACGCACCCGCTCTCGCTAGGAGGTCTAAGTAAGGCTTCTTAGCCATAGACAATGAAGTTGAAGTGTCTGAAAGCCTATCAGCCACACCATCTAAAACTAAATAAACGAGCTTCATCGTCGTGCACCAATTCCTAAATGTTAGGTAAAGAATAATAAGTTTAAGCGAGAGTTAAGGACGTTCTACAGCTTGTAGTCGTCTGGCTTAGTCTGTATCAACTTCTTCACGGTCTCTGCCCTCTTGCTACTCGTTTCTTTTCTAAGGTTCTCGACTTTATTAGCTATTCGTTCCAGCACGTTCTTCTCTTTCAGTATCTCGAGTATGTTTGGCTCATACCACTTCCATAACGAGTTATTATTTCTGAGGAGCTTAGCTACCTCAACCACGATTTTGCCCACGTTTGCTGAGTCCATTACCGCTTCCCTACTCTTTAAGGCGTCGTCCATTCCTTGATAGTAGGCTAGAGCCCAAGGAGGTATTAAGTAACCAAACGAGTTGAAGACACTCATTAGGTATGCTATAGTCATTACAGCTCCTGCCTCAGCGCCGACAGCTATGAATCCTGCTACCTTGCCCTCAACCCATGACTTACCGTCAACGAAGATCATGTTCTCAAATATTGTTAGTTTGTCTATTAAGTTCTTTAGATGTCCTGAGGGCCCGTACCAAAATACGGGAGTCGCTATTATTAGTGCGTCACTACCCAGCACTTCTTTCATTAGAGCCCAACTATCGTCGTTGTTTATGCAGGGAGGTCTACAAGCGAGTTGCTCATCACTTAAGCACCCCTCACAAGGCTTTATGTCGTAGTCGTATATGTGAATAAGTTTCGTCTCAGCCCCGTAGATAGAGGCTGTCTCAAGAGCTACTTCCAGGAGCTTATACGTGTTTCCATACTTTCTCGGAGACGCGTTAAGACCTAACACCTTAACTGACTCCATGTGTTGCTCCCGAAGAAAATATGTATAATATATGAGGTAATTTAAGAGTTCTAAAGAATACAGAGCTTATAAACCTTACCACATCATCCCCGCCCTAAAGAACGAGGCTTTCGGGATTGTAATAAGTGGCTTACTCATTAGGGTTTGTCTTCATTAAGAAACTATTAACTAGTAGAAACTACGTATTTCCTTCCCTGACAACAAGCTTCTGGCGATCTCCTTAACCTCGCTTGAGTACTGCATGTACTTGTCTCTCACATATATCCTGAGGAACGCTAACTCAGCCGGCATAGAGCCGGCTATAGTCTCTCTAACAGGTTTTGCTTCTACTTCTCCTTCCTCATTCTCTATGTAGATTACGGCCTCCTCAAACATGGGGTTTGTAGGGAGTTTCGGCGTATCTACAAAAACTAAGTTGTCTTTATCAGCAACTTCTGGGTGGAGGTTCTTCAACTTATCTTCAAGACTCCTCTTAATAGCTTCCTTACTTATCGCTAAGAATCCTTTTAATGTTTGGTCTACTGGCAAGACAGTCTGGTAGACGTTCTTGTAAGGTACTCTCCTATCAAGTAAGTACTTACTCTCTTCTAGTTGTCTAATCTCCGGGTGTGATAATACGTACTCGTCGTCTAACTCAACATACTTGATGATGTTGTCGAATCTCTCACCGTAATTCAGTATCTTGTCTGCCTTAAGCAACATCTCGCCAGCTATCTTATCAAACGCTCGTACGGTCTTATGGTAATACACTGTCTTAAACATAAATATTCTGGCTATAAGTAGATGGTCTAACACGTCTTTAGCTTTATACTCCAGCACTATCTTGTCTTTAACAGGCTTTGAGTGGAAGGCTAGTCGCTCCCAGTCAAGCCCGAAGCCGTAGTTAGCTCCCGTAAAGTACGAGTCTCTGAGCAGATAATCTACTATGTCGGCGCTATAGGCCCCCTTAATTATGTAGTATAGTGACTTCTCACTAACTCCGCTACCTATGCTTGAGGTTAGCGGCCACGTCTCTAGCGAGACAGCTTCTATAAGCTTGGCCATGATCTCCGCGGAAATGCCTATCTCTTTCTCTATGTAGTTATCGAAACACTTAGATATTTCTGGGTGTTCCTTAATTATTTTACTTCCTAAGACTTCATGATTTACTTCGTAGTTTACGAGAACATGATCTTCGAATGTGTGTGAGAATGGTCCATGACCTAAGTCATGCAGTAAGCCTATAAGTCTCGCTATCTGTTTTAGCCTGTTAACTTCAGGAGAATTCAACCCAAGTCTTGAGTACGTGTACTCAGCGAATACTCCGGCCACGTGCATAGAACCCAGAGAGTGTGAAAACCTATTATGAACTGCCCCCGGATAAACCAGGTGTGACGTACCTAGTTGCTTAAGCCTTCTCAGCCTCTGCATAGGCGAGGACGAAACTAAGCATATCTCGTGTTTTACGAGTCTCAAATAGCCATGTATGGGGTCCTTAATCTGGACTAGTTCTTTATCCAGACACTACACCCAGCTAATATTTTGTGACACGAAATAAATATTATGGTCTTTGAAACCATATATTTCGAGTTAGGAAAACTAATTTAATCAACAATGTAATTTCCAGAGGATTTTCTTTAAAAAGTGTGCCTTTAAATTCTTAATAGTGATGTGGATTGGCTGGTAGTATAGTAATAACTCATGGGGACTGTGATGGGGTAATCTCTGCCTACCTCTACATAAAGCACTTCATGAAAGATATGTGGCCCTCAAATATATCGGTCATTTTTACTCAGCCTTGGAGAGCTAACTTAGACTTTTTGAGGGGATATCGTGAAGGAGTTGATGAGGTAGTTCTTCTAGACCTAGCACTCAGTAGTGAACTAGTTAAAGAGATACTCAGAGTTGGGAGCAACCTAAGGAAAATTACGATTATAGATCATCATGTAAGCTCTCTAGAGTTCATTAACCAAATCACCGCCAACAACCTGCTTAAGAACGTGAAGGTAGTGTGCGAGAAGGCACAGTCATGCCCTAGATTAATGATCACCTCACTTAAAATCTCTCCTAACCCTTACGAGAAGTTATTGGTTGATGTGGCGGACGTGTGTGAAGGTGGTGAAGCCTCATCTGCTGAAGTGACTAAGTTGGCTGACATCATAAAATTATCTATTGCTAGAGACCCGGGAGATTACGACTTCATGAACTACTTGCTTGCTCTGCTCATGAAAAATAGGAGTGTAGAGTCTGACGACATAGTTAGTAGGAGGTATAAGACAGCTAAGTTTGTCTTAAGCCGGCTACTTAAGATAATGAGTGAGAACTCGATATCCTACAGGAACGTAGTGAAGATCTCTACGCTCTCGTTGCCTGAGTCCAGGATTTTCGCTGGTTTGCTGGGTGTTGGGACTACAGAACTAGCCAGAATGTATAAATCTGATATAGTTTTGGTGAGGAGTGAGGAGAACAAGGTAGTAGTTACTGTGAGAACCTTAGATGATAAAGCGCTTAAATTATGTAGAGACATAGCTAAGTTGGGTAAGGGGAGGTTCGGGGGTCATGCGGAGGCGGCTTCAGCTACATTACCTGAGTTAAGCCTTCAGGAAGTCACAGATTTAATTGTTGGTGTTGTGGGTGGGAGAGAAGATATATTACAGAGGAAGCATAAAATTTGATGAACTCCACCAGCTAGTGAGGAAGTGGTTTAGGCACGCAACGATACTAATAATTGGAGAGTGTGAGGTAGATTATACTGGGAGGGCTTCTTCTAGGGCTAGCAACTCATGGAGACTCATAATAATTAAGGAAGACGGGACGGTACTAATACATGAATCAGTAGGTAGAGAACCTATCAACTGGCAACCTAACTCATACGTGACGACGGAACTCAAGGAGGACACTCTAATCATTAGGGCCTTAAGGTTGAGACCGCGTGAAGAGCTAGTGATTAGGTTGAGGGGTGAGTGTGAGGCACTCATAGCTAAGTTAGGGACAGGCAAGTTCATCATGTCAGGGACTGAGAAAGACGTGATCGAGTTCCTAGCAAATAACCCAAAAATAATCGATGAGAAAGCCGAACTTGTTTCCAGAGAGGTGCCAACACCTCACGGACGTATAGACCTAGTTCTCCGAGGGAGAGACAACACATTAATACTAGTCGAGATCAAAAGAGACGTAGCTGATGTGGAAGCGGTTTTTCAGCTGAGGAGGTATGTGGAATACTACACAAGCCTGGGCGTAAGCAATGTTAGGGGAATCATAGTAGCGCAATCTTTAACCCCGACGGCCCGAAAACTATTAAGTGATTTTGGTTTAGAGTACAGGTGTATTAAGGTGAGTGAGGGCAACGTGTATGAGAAGGAAGTATGTTGATTCACATATACATCTCAACGACTACACAAGAGAGAAGATCCTTGATTTATGTGGGAAAGACGATATGGAGTTAGTCGCTGTCTCTGAAGATCTGCATTCATCGTTAATTAACTTATCGCTTGAGAGGGAATGTTCTAACGTGAGAGCTGCTGTAGGAGTTCACCCGTGGAATGCTGATAAAGTAGCGGCTGACGAGCTAGCTAAAGTGATGGAGTTAATAGATAGTGTTGGTTTCGTGGGTGAGGTAGGGCTAGATAAGAAATTCACTCCTGAGACTTTCGACTTACAGCTGAAAATTTTTAAGGAGTTTGTTTCTCGAGCGTCGAGCGGTAATAAGGTGTTGCTTCTTCACGCCGCGGGAGCTTGGAAGGAAGTACTTGAAGTATTGTCTAAGACTCCTGTTAAGGCCGCAGTACTTCACTGGTATACTGGTCCTTTAGAATACTTGAGAGATATTAGAGAGCTGGGGTACTTCATAGGTGTGAACGTATCCTTACTAAGACAACCTAAGATGAGGGAAGTAGTCAAGCAGGCCCCCCTAGACATCATGCTGACAGAGTCTGATGGACCTTATGAGTACAGGGGGCTCAGACTAGAGCCTGACTTAATACCAGCCTTAATAAATGAGATTGCGACAATAAAGAAATTGAGTTCTGAAGATGTGTTGGAGGCAGTTTATAATAATTACTTAAGTCTACTAAATAGGATGCTGAAGTAGCCTGTGGTGTGGAGATTGGGTAGTGTTAAGGTTGGTGTTGTAGGCGTTGGTGTTTGGGGAAGGAATATAGTGAGGGTACTTAAAGATTTAGAGAAGGAGGACTTAGTTAAGATAGTTGGCGTAGCTGACTTAGACGTGAGCAGAGCTCTTGAAGTCGCTAGCACGTACAATATCAGCGCTTACGTAAGGAATGTTAGAGATCTTGCAGAGTTAGGTGCGGAGGCTGTAGCGATATCAGTCCCTATCAGTGAGTTATTTCATGTAGCTAGAGAAGCCTTGAGTTTAGGATTGCACGTATTTATAGAGAAACCTGTCTCAGTAAAGTCAGAAGAGGTGACTGAGCTAATTAAGATATCTGAGTCTTTCTCGCTTGTAGCTCAGCCAGGCTTCATAGTTAGGTATGACCCGGGAGTCAAGGCCCTCAAGAAAGTCCTTAAAGGCAGAATAAAATACTTGATTTTTAAGAGGTTATCTGCTAGACCGCCACATAGGAGGAACTTCTCAGTAGTTTTAGACTTAATGATTCACGATATAGACTTAGCACTTAATCTAGTTAATCCCGAGAAGACAGAGCTAGTGAGTGTGTTAGGATTTAAGAGAGAAGATGGAGTACCTCAAGAAGTTCACGCCAAGCTATTGCTAGATGATGTAGTAGCTTACTTAATAACTGACGGCACTCTCCCGGTTAAGGTTCGTAATGTCGAGGTAGTCACTGAAGATACATACTATGAAGTCTCTTTCACTGATTATACCCTTCTCGTTAAGGGAGTTAGCGGTAGTTACGTGCAGAGAGTTGAGGGTGAGGAGCCTCTTAAAGCAGAATTAAGAGATTTTATAAGGTCTGTAGAGGGTCATAAGTCTCCAGATGCTCCAACACTTCAAGACACTCTAAGAGCACTTAAAGTGATTGAGTTGATTGAACAAAGACTGAGTTAAGCTTGACGTGAAAGATAAGTTATAACTCGCTACCATTAATTCCTTAGAGATTCTCTAAAAACTCATCTATTAACTCCTTTATTGAAGGACCTTCTAGTATTTTAAGTTCCCAAGTAGCCTTCACTATAGGCTTATTTATCTTTAGTAACATAGTGATGTCTGCAGGTGTTCCTAACACTACTACGTCTGCAGGTGTTCTATTTATAGTTTCTTCTAAATCTCTTAGTTGTTCGGGTGTATAGCCTGTGGATGGCAGGACTTCTTTCATGTGTGGGTATTCCGCATACAGCTTCTTAAGAATTCCTACAGCGTAGGGTCTTGGGTCAATTATTTCTGAGGCGCCGTATTTCTTAGCAGCAACGTATCCTGCACCATAAGGTACTCCGCCATGAGTAACTGTTGGTGAATCTTCTATTACTAATACTCTCTTGCCTCTCACTAAGTCAGGTTCTGGGAGCACCACCTCCATGTCAGCTAAGCATATCTTTGCGCGTGGGTTGACGTTCTTAACGTTACTGACTACTTTACTTACAGAATCTTTGGGAGCTTGACTGACTTTATTGATTATTACGGCGTTGGCCATCCTGGTATTTACCTCGCCAGGGTAAGAACCAATCTCCTGTCCTGGCCTCATAGCGTCAGCCACTGTTATCATGTAGTTGAACTTGTAGAAGGGGAAGTCGTTGTTTCCCCCGTCCCACAATATAACGTCACCCATGCTTTCAGCGACTGTTAGTACTTTGCCGTAATCTACCCCGGCGAGCACAGGAAGTCCTAGCCTTATGTATTGTTCGTACTCTTCCCTCTCTTCTATAGTTACTTTCCACTTCACCAGGTCGTCATAACTCCTGAACACTTGTACGGACATCTCTCTTAAGTCTCCGTAAGCCATGGGATGCCTGACGGGCACAGGTTTAATACCTCTGCTCATTAACTCCCTAACCACTGCTCTAGAAACTGTAGACTTACCAGCACCAGTTCTCACTGCGGTAACTGCTATTACGGGCTTATGAGATGCTAACATGGTTTCTCTGGGGGAGAGTAGCTTGAAGCTAGCTCCGTTAGATAAAGCTATAGACGCTATCCTCCCAACGTCTTCGTATCTTAAGTCACTGTAGGACAGTACGACCTCATCTACGTGGAATTCTCTGATTATCTCACCCAACTTACTTTCTGGGACTATAGGTATTCCGTCAGGGTATAGAGACCCTGCTAGTTCAGCAGGATATCTCCTCCTCTCTACACCAGGTATCTGAGCTGCTGTGAAGGCTACTACCTCGTAATCAGGATTATCTCTGAATACCACGTTAAAATTATGGAAGTCTCTTCCTCCCGCACCAACTATAACTACTCTCGTTCTTCTAACCAAGACAAGCACCCAAGAATATAGTGTGCTGAACCTTAAAAAAATTGCTAATCTGCAACAATATTTTTTACGTGTAAGTAAGTTAAGCACTCCATACTGAGTTATAGTTTAATAAGTTTCCTATAATTTTAGGTAGGGTCTCCTCATGAGGCTGAGTAAGCTTGTTAAAATAGTTGATGAACTTAATCTAGATGCAGTATTGATAACTTACGAGTGGAATGTGTTTTACTATGTTAGTGTGCCGAGACCTAGTGGGAGCTTCATACTGTATGAGAAGGGAGGAACTCCTAAGATTCTTACTCCAGCACTAGACTTCTGGAGATTGACTGACGAGGTGGGAGAGAGTATTGAGGTAATCCCGTACACAACGTACGAATTACCTGGATTTCCTAAGCTAGTTAAGGGGAAGCTCTCTGACTGGATAATTAAATATTTGAGTGACTCTAGGTATGGCAGGGTAGGGCTTGACTTAAGCCACTCAACACCACTAGCTAGAGAAGTTAGTGAGAGGTTGAGAAATCACGCATCAGTAGAAGACATAAGTTCGCAGATAAGTATGCAGAGATCTATTAAAGAACCTGAAGAAATAGAGTTGATTAATCAGGCTTTAAGGATTTCCGAGAGTAGTTTTAATAAGTTGCTTAATGAGGGAGTAAGAGAATTAAGTGAGAAGGAGGTTGCTGCCAAACTAGACAGTTATATGAGATTAAGCGGTGCTGACGGGGTAGCCTTTGAAACTATAGTTGCTTCAGGACCTAACTCAGCGTACCCTCATGCCTACCCAACTAACAAGAAAGTAAGTAGAGATGATGTTGTGGTTTTTGATTTCGGCGCTAGATTCATGAATTACTGCTCAGATACTACCAGAACTCTAGTTCCGGGAGCTAATGAGGAAGCTAAGAAAGCTTTAGAAGCGGTTGGTGATGCGCTGAATGTTGCTACTGACACTATTAGAGAGGGTGTTAAGTCGAGCGAGCCAGACTCTGCCGCGAGAGAAGTTCTCAGAAGGCACGGGCTAGAAAACTACTTCATACACTCGCTAGGTCATGGAGTCGGGCTTGAAATACACGAAAGACCTAGGCTAGCTCAAGGAATAGAAGATACTCTAGTTGAGGGTATGGTAGTGACTGTTGAGCCGGGTATCTACATACACAATAGGTTCGGCATCAGGTTAGAAAACCTTGTTGTTGTAAGGAAGAGTAAAGCCGAGGTCTTGAATAGGTTGCCTCTCATCATAAGTGTTTAGGTGCGTGCAAGGGTTTTCCTGAAGCCTCTGATACTATCTCGCTAAAGACTTCTGAGTAGGTTGGGTGTGAGATTATAGTCTTCCTTAACTCATTAACGCTTAACCGATGGCTAACCGCTAGAGTGAATAAATGTATTACGTCAGCAGCGCCATTGCCTACTACAGCAGCCCCTAAAATCTTGCCCGTGTTTTTCTCCACGATTAGTTTAGCGAAACCTTCTGGGGTAGCTCTGACAGAAGCTGAGTCCCTGCCTAAGGCCACGTAAGGAAACTTAGAGACTTTATAGTCTATGCCGGCCTTAGAAGCTTGCGACTCGTTCAGACCAACAAACCCTATCTCTGGATGTGTATATATCACCATAGGTACAGGACCTCTCGGGAGAGGCTCCTCTACCCCCACAATAGCTTCTGCCGCAATTAAGCCCTCCCTAAAAGCTTTATGCGCTAGGAGAGGAGGCCCCGTCACGTCTCCTGCCGCGTAGACACTGGGAACCGTGGTTCTCATGAAGTCATTAACTATTATAGCGCCCTTATTATCTAACTCTACGCCGACCTCGTTTAAGCCCATGTTTGAGGTGTTATAGCTTCTCCCAGCTGCTATAAGAACCTTCTCTACTTTAACTTCTGTAGTCCCTCCTTTACTTACTATCCTAACCAGCACCTCGTCATTAACGTAACCCCCGAACTGCGCCTGAGAAGACGTGTATATCTTAACACCAGATTTCAGCAAGTACTTATGGATCACGTCACTTACGTCTTGATCTACTTCAGGCAGTATCTTATCCATTATCTCTACTAGGTGGACTTCTGTACCTAACTGAGCTAGTGCCTCGGAAATCTCGCATCCTATGGCGCCAGCACCTACTATGAGTATAGAATTAGGTAATGAATCTAGTTCGAAGAAATGCCTGTTATGAATTATTTTCTCACCATCAAAACTGAAGGTAGGTACACTCCTAGGTTCTGTTCCGGTAGCAACTATTATGTTAGTAGCTTCCAGCTCTGTGTTTGTTTCGCCTTCTACTTTGACTGTATGCGGGTCTTTAAGCCTGCCATATCCTTGAATGATTTCAGCGCCGCTGAGAAGATACTTGACCCCCTCTCTAGCCTTAATTACAGCTCTAGAAACATGCTTCAGTACTTTACTTCTGTCAACACTCCCCACACTTAAGGACACGCCGTACTTACTCAGAGACTTGGCGAGTCCTACAGCGTTTCCTAGCTCGATTAAGGCTTTAGAGGGTATACAACCCCAGTTACTGCATTCACCGCCTAAATACTTTCTCTCTATTAGAGCTACTTTAAGTCCTCTCTGAAGAGCTGTTATAGCTGCAACATACCCTGCAGGACCACCACCAAGAACAACAACATCATACCTCAATTCTCATCAACCACATTAATTAGCGGCGGAATTATTATTAAGAATTTTAGGCTTGTCTGTCGCTAAAATAATTCAAGAAGTAGTTGTCTACGTTTTAGTTAGCTATCTTTGAGCGAGATCTTTGAATGAGTAGAAAGGTCCGTCTACAAAAACTCTCTTATGTTTAGTCTTCTCATAGAGTTTTATCACTTTATCTACAGATTCTTTAGGAACTCCGGAAATCCTGGGTATCTCATGAGGTTCACGCCTCTCATCAAACAGCCTGTAAAGCACTTCATCTATTTCATCGTAAGTTAAGCCTAGTTCTCCCTCAGCCGTGTGTCCAGGCCATAAATCAGGTGATGGGGGTCTAGAGATTACCTCAGTAGGTAAGTTGAGATACTTAGCAAATTCTCTTACTTGAGTTTTATATAGTCCTATTATGGGGTGTAAGTCACCGGCTCCATCACCCCACTTAGTAAAGAAACCTATCAAGAACTCTGAGCGGTCGCTAGTACCAACTACCAACATGTTTTCTTTATTAGCTATAGCGTAGAGTACGACCATCCTACTCCTAGCTTTTATATTACCCCTAACTAGCTTGTTAGAAGACTCGTAGCTCATCCCCAAAGATTTGAGAAAAGCACTGACTACATCAGTTATATTTATGACTTCTAGTTCTAGCCCCAAATTACCAGCTACTTTATTAGCTATTAGAGTTGAGATGGGATTGCTTTCTGCTTCAGGCATGTGAATAGCCTTAACTGATGAAGCTCCTAAGGCCTTGACAGAAAGAGCGACACATACTGAGGAATCTCCCCCTCCTGAAAGACCTATAACAACTCCTGAAGCACCTGCTTCCTTAACTCTAGCTCTGATGAAGTTAGTGATGACGTCTTCGGCTTTGCGGAAGTCTACACTTAGGTGCGGAGGTAGCATTAAGTCACACCGTGAATAATAGAAGCGTGTGGGAATTAAAAGTTGAGCTCCTCGCTAACTAGAGTGTTAAACAATTAAATCCCCTATTCGAGATGCTTATGGGTGTTTAGTTGAAGAGGGTGGTAGCTTCTGCGCCAGGCAAGGTCACGCTCTTCGGCGAGCACGCCGTTGTCTACGGGTATCCAGCCATAGTAGCCTCTATAGATAAGCGGATCTATGTCAGTGCAGAGTTACGTGAAGATGACAAGATCAGAATAAACGCTCAGGACTTAAGGACTTCAGGTGTGATAGTATCTATAAGTAACGGCGAAATTCAAATAACGACTGATTACGGGAAAACTCTCTCAGCCATAGGATACCTAAACAGATCAATTGAGTTAACTTCTGAGTACTTAGGTGTTAGGAAGGGGGTAAGCCTAGAAGTAAGGTCTGAGATGCCTGTAGGTGCTGGACTAGGAACTTCGGCTGCGGTGTCAGTAGCTACGATAGCCGCTTACAGTACTTGCTTAGGTTATGAGTTAAGCAAGGATGAGATAGCGAAACTTGGATGGGAAGTCGAGAAGAGCGTACAAGGCATTGCGTCACCCATGGATACCTCGATAGCTACGTTTGGGGGAGTCCTCAAGATATGGTTTGAGGGAAGTACTGTATATAGGGTCCCGCTAAAAGTGAGTAACGAATTACCTCTAGTCGTGGCCTACGTAGAAAGAGAAAAAAGCACTAAAGATATGGTTATGTTGGTAAGGAATTTGAGAGAGAAGCATCCCGACCTGATTAATGGTATACTAGAGCACATAGGCAAGACAACACTAGAAGCGGAGAAAGCGTTGGCTGAAGGCAACCTGCAAGAAGTAGGTACCTTGATGAACATAAATCACGGTCTCTTAGAAGCTCTAGGAGTCTCCTCAAGAAGGCTCAATGAAGTAGTATATACTGCTAGAGTAGCCGGTGCTCTAGGATCTAAACTGACAGGCGGTGGTGGTGGAGGAGCTTCAATAGCTTTGACACTCCCAGACAACATAAACGTATTGACTAACGTACTAAAACTAGTCACTCCACACGTCTTCAAAACCAGCATACAGTATGAAGGGGTTAGAGTGACTGTTTCTCAGTAGGTGGCTATTCATAGGCTTTCTTGCTTTTTATGTTTGGCCTCCTAGCCATCTACTTCTCAACGGTCTCTTCAGAGCCCCTCACCGCAGAGGCCCCCTACAGTTGCCCGCGGTTCATAGCTCTACGGTTCTCAGAACCCTGAGAGCACTATTAGCCACTCAAGTTTTTGAAGCTTAAAAACCTTACAAACCACGCAAACAACCCAAACGAGCATCAAAAAGGAAACAGTCCTCAAATATTCTTACTAATTCGTGAGTCGAGGGCTCGCCTGTATAGGTAGTTTTTAAGCTTTCACGCACTATCTCGGCAATTTTAGTGTGGTGCTTGTAGCGTCTTATAAGTCTTGAAAAAATATTCTTGTTGGTCTCATATGAGGGAGTATTTGAGATACGTCGAGTTTGTAAGACCTGACTCGGTAAGAGTTTGGAGAAGCGATAAAGTTAGAGAAAGGCTCTCATGGTATTATTCTGTGATGCGGGGGGCATCGCCTCCTAAGTACTTGATAGTTAAGAGTATATCAATAGATTTCAAGAAAGATGAATTAACCATGTTGAGTATTGATGAATTATTGAAGGAGCATTCAAGACTGCAGAGAGTTTTTGATGAGTTATGGAATGAGGTTAAGGAGTCTAAAGACTCTTGGAAGTATGTGAGGAATAAGGTGGTTGAGAGACCTTCATTTCTGGACTTGAAGATAGAATTAGCTGATAGGCTTGCAAGCCCGTGCAGACTCTGTGAGTGGAAGTGTAGTGCTTTAAGGAGTGAGGGTAGGATGGGATACTGTAGAGTTACAGGACTTAACGCGTACGTCGACACATTCTTTCATCACATGGGGGAGGAGGCCCCCTTAGTTCCTTCAGGCACTATATTCTATGTAGGTTGCAACTTCAGGTGTGTGTACTGCCAGAACTGGAGTATAAGTCAGCGAGAAGGACTGCCCTCAGAAGAAAAAACTCCTGAAGAATTAGCAGATATTCAAAAGTGGCTTGCGTTAAACGGCGCTATAAACATAAACCATGTGGGCGGAGATCCTACTCCAAACATACCGGCTATACTGAAGTCACTTAAGTATCTAGATATTAGGACTCCTCAATTATGGAATAGTAATATGTACTTAAGTAGTGTGGCTATGGAACTCGTGAGAGACGTAATAGACATATGGTTGCCAGACCTCAAATATGGTAACGATTCTTGCGCTCTCAAATACTCTATAGTCAAGAACTATTTTGAAGTAGCGTCCAGGAACATAAAAATAGCTCATGACTCGGGTGATGTCATAATAAGACACCTAGTACTACCTAACCATGTGGAGTGCTGCACTAGGAATGTGCTTAAGTGGATCTCAGAAAGTGTTAGAAGGGCCTTAACTAATATAATGGATCAGTATAGGCCTGAGTACTTAGTTGTTAGACAGCCTGATAAGTGGGGTGAGATAAGGAGGCGTGTTAGTACTGAGGAACTCAAGAGGGCTTTTGAGCTAGCTAGAGAATACGGTTTTGAGGGCCCTGTTGAGGATTTATGGTATCTAGAATAAGCTTAATTAATGGTTACATTCATATTTGTTGGTGCCGAAACTGTATTCAGAGAATAGGTGTTTGAGTTTATGAGAGCGGTCCATGCCTCTTTCACTCTTAATCTGGCATCACTTATGCTGAAATTAGCTAGTGCACTTAACGCTACCTCAGTAGCTGTCAATGCAGAGTTTCTTCACTCTCTAGGCGATACTATAGGCTCAGGACTTTTAGTTTTTGGGCTCTCTATAAGTAAGAAAAGCCCTTCTGCAAGGTATCCCTTTGGCTTTGGTAGAGCTATATATGTTTTCGGTTTAATAACGTCAGCTATTCTAGGAGGGTTTCTCTTCGCAATAACGTCTACTTCCGGCGTCCAGCAACTTATCTTAATGGAGGAAGTGTCTTCTTCCACGCTTTCCGTCACATCTCTTACGCTCGCGTTTATACTGGACCTGGCAGTGCTTTCTTGGAGTTTAATAGAGCTTAGGAAGATGCCGAAAGACCCTGCATCCAGGGGCGCGCTAGTCGAGAACCTCTCTGACTCGGTTGGTGAACTCGCGGCCCTCATATCACTAACTACCGGCAATCCCTGGATTGACGGGGTGGGAGCTCTAATAGTTTCAGCTATCTTACTCTCGTCTTCTGCCCTCCTTAGTTACAGGTATTTTGAGGTTCTAGTAGGTAAGTCAGCACCCAGAAACGTGGTTGGTAGGGCAGTCAAGATTGTTTTGTCAGATCCTAGAATAGTTGACGTTAATGACGTGAAGTCCTTATTTATAGGTCCTGACGAGTACCTTATTGTCTTGCAGGTTGAGGTTTCAGAAACTACTAGCGTGGAGGAGGTAGATAGCATAAGGAGAGAATTAAGCGAGAGAATCCGTGAGGGACTGCCAGAAGTAAAGCACGTGATAATAGAGTTCCATAAACCAACCTCACCTCCGATGAGTTTTAAGAAGATACTTAAGGAAATAATTACTTTAGGGGATTAGCGTAATTACATATTTCTCTAGGTTTCCTGAGTGCCTTAACAGCAATCAATGTATGTCGCATTTGTCGTGATGAAGCTGGCAAAATGCCTGACTCTTTATAAGGTAATGAAGTGCTCTAGATGTTTTAGGGAGTTACTTGACATATAGTGTGTCAAGTAAGAATGAAGTTAGCGAGTTCGTACACGAAGAAAAAGAGACTCCTGAGGAAGTTGTTGATAGGTTCGGTCTAGTGATGAAGGTGGATAGTAAGGGTCGTGTAGCCGACGTGATAGTCAACGCCCCTACGAAAGTTGTGGATCCTGAAATAGTAGCTAAGATATCGCTTATAATGAGTGTTCTCGCCAGGAATTTACTTAACTACGTTAATTCTCAGAGGATTGAGGAGATTAACGTGAGTTTTAATAATGGGATGCTCTTGATAATACCTGAAGATAACGATATTAGAGTTGCCTTAATAACCTCAACTTAGGCGAATTCAAGAAAGCTGGTGCTCTCAAGTACTGGTAGTGTAGTTACAAAAATCAAAATATTTTAATTCTTAAATCCCTCTCGCGTGCTTGGAGGTGTTTCTGTTTTCTTTAATCTTTGGTAGTTTAACTACCTCAACAGCAATCCCGTCTTCTCTCTTCTTAAGTGTGACTTCTTGTAGTACCTCTCTATAGCCACAGGCTCTACACTTAATGACGTACCTAGCTACCTTATACCCATTACTCAATTCGACCTCCCCGTAGTAGGTCATAGGTTTGCCGCAAGTAGGGCATCTTGCTCCGTTAGTGCTGCTTAGCGTCACTGTTGTCACCCTGTTGCTAGTCCTCAGTTCTTCAAAATAGTATTTGATTTAATGAGTAAATAAGTTCATTACATAAATATATTTTTATGAGGAGTTCCCGATAATTACGAAAATCTAATCTAGTGTGAGGCCAGTCTTCAAAGCTTTAATATTTATCTCATGTAGGTTCTCAGAAATAATTTCTTTTAACGCTTTCTCTACATGCTCAACTTTCTGCACTCCTGTTTTAGCTATTAGATGTCCTAGAGCCACTATATTAGCCACTCTAGAAGTTCCTACGTTTTTCTCAGCTATCTCGTTATATGGTTTTAAGAAAACTTTTTGAGTTTTGTAGGGGTGTTCCTCACCGAATGAAGAGTTAATGAATACGTAGGCATTCTCTTTCAAAATTTCTGAATATTTCGTTAGGTTGTAGGGGTACATGAAGAGTGCTATGTCAGCATTTAATACTCTCACATAATCTATTTCTTCAGGGTTGTCAGATATTACTAGGTCTACGCGTGACTCCCCTCCTCTAGTTTCGGAAGCGTATGCTTCCACACTAGTTACGTATAGACCAGCATATTTGGATGCTGCAACTCCTATCACGCGACCAAGTAATAGAATTCCCTGACCTCCTCTACCAACGATGAGCATCTCTACTTTCATTTCGATATCCCCTTAACCCTGTCTAAATAACTTGGATTATCACGAATTAAATACTCTCCTACAACTAAGCCTTTCTCCCAATCAGGGTCTGACTCATCAACGCTGGGTGATTGCTTAACAACTATCTTACTCTTTAGAGAGTTATATAGAGTGAGGGGGTCTCTTATACCTATGTGTCTACCGAACACTTCAGGACATGTTGAAAGTATTTCTATAAACCTAAAGCCTCTCATACCTAGAGCTTTATACACGTACTGCTCTACTAGTATGGGATGCGTAACTGAAGCCCTAGCTACGTAGTTAGCGTTAAGAGAGGAGACTACTCTGATTACATTTAAAGGTGGTTCAGGGTTCCCGTGGGGGGTCGTGGTAGTGTATAGACCGAGCGGTGTTGTAGGAGCTACTTGACCTCCAGTCATTGCATAAACAAAGTTAGTTATCATTACGACTATCAAGTCCATGTTTCTCTTAGCGGCATGGAGTAAGTGATTACCTCCTATACCGGCTATGTCGCCGTCGCCCCCGATAACTATCACTTCTAGTTCGGGCTTTGCTAGCTTAGCGCCCGTGGCAAAAGCTATGGCTCTACCGTGTAGGGTGTGCGCAGCGTCAAAATTGACGTAGAAGGAAGTTCTTGCGGAGCAACCGATGCCTGTGACGAAGACTACGTTCTCTTTTTTAAGAGTACCCTCTTTAATTCTCTTATCTATTGCTCTCATCACGCCTCCTAAAGCTATTCCAATCCCGCATCCGGGACACCATATATGCGGTAGTCTCGTAGTCCTTAAGTACCGGTCCAGTGGGTGGGAGTTCTCTACGTCACTCACAACCACTTCTTAACACCCTCTACAATATCTTTTGGCTCAGGTATTTCTAAATCTAACAACGATAGAGGAATGACCTTATTATCTTCAGCTACTCTCTCGACGTCATATAATAACTTACCCGTATTATTCTCTACAACAAATACTTTCTCAGCCTTGTCACAGTACTTCTTAAGAGTTTCAAGTTTAAGAGGCCATAAAGTCTTGAGTCTAAGTAAGCCAGCCTTGATGCCTGACTTCCTAAGGATCCTAACAGCTGCTAATGCTGATCTGGCTGTAGACCCAAATGAAACTAAGAGGTATTTATAGTCGTCGCTATAATAAGCTTCTATCTCAAATATTGAGTCAACCTTATTTAAAATCTTGTTGGTAATCCTGTTGATGAGACTACGATATGTTGCTTTATCTTGCCTGTAAAAACCTCTCTCATCATGTACTAATGACTCAACTAATACGCTATAACCTTCGCCAAAAGTCGCCATAGGCGGTACTAAGTCATCGTCTGGCTTGTAAGGTAAGTATGTGTCTGGCGGAACACTAGGCTTTTTCCTGTTGATTATCTCTATTTCATCAGGCTCTGAAATGAGTACAGACTCCCATAAATGCGCGATTACAGCGTCTGAGAGCAATATTACTGGAGTTCTCAGAGACTCAGCTATGTTGAACGCTTTTATAGTTAGGTCATAAGCCTCCTGTGCAGACCATGGCGCGAGAACCGGAATCACGTAATCTCCGTGAGCGCCGTATCTCACTTGCATGACGTCACTCTGAGAAGTCTTTGTAGGGACCCCCGTAGAGGGTCCCGCTCTCATGATGTCCGCAATGACTACAGGCGTCTCAGTTATTACGGCGAGACCCAGCGCCTCAAGCATGAGTGAGAATCCAGGACCTGACGTAGCTGTCATAGACTTAACTCCGGCCCATGATGCGCCTATTGCGGCATTTATTGATGCGATCTCATCTTCAAACTGCATAGTTACTCCCCCAATTCTAGACAGCTTCTCAGCCAGGTACTCCATAATCTCGGAAGCAGGTGTTATTGGATAACCAGCGTAAAATCTCATGCCAGCAGTTATAGCGCCTTCAGCTATAGCTATATTACCTGAAATAAAGGATTTTTTCATTTCCTGAGAACCTCCACAAAAACTGCGAAGTCGGGACAACTATATTCGCAGAGTCTGCAACCAATACATTTCTCGATATTTGCTGGGAGAGGATATCTGAAACCATACTCATTATATTTGCTACCTCTCACTAAGACTTTAGTAGGGCAAACACCTATACATATACCGCATTCCTTACACCTACTCGTTACTATACTGACACGAAATCGCGCATTAGAAGCACTCACTAATTTCGTGGTGGTTGAGGCATACGTAGGTAATCTCATCACCCTATAATACTTTAATTAGAATTAAAAAAGATTCTGTTAACACCTAAACTGGTTTAAAGTTCATAGGTAATATTTAAACACCTCTCATCAAGTCTCAGGAGGATAGTATAGTTGATGAATTCAATTAACTAGGAGAATATATCAACAACATACCTGACGTATGGGGTGAGAGACTTAAACAGAAGCACCCAACGTATTATCAGTAATTGATGATATATCTCGAGTCCAGTACTACGCAGGATAGGATTAACGCGCCCAAGATCTGGCGCGAGACTAAATAATCAAGGAGTAGGCTGTTTTTATGTTTTTGTGGTGGTCTAAACTAATTCATAAGCTATGGAATGCCTGGTTAAAGGGGTTTGGGTTTCATGTTGTTTGTTATTTATCCTTGGCTTCACAGACCTCGAGACGACCTCGACTCACAGCCCCTTACTGAGTTCATTGCTGTGGGGGACCCCACATCCTGGCGTTGAATGTCCTGCCCGCCCAAGTCTTCACTACTTACTCACATTGTAGGCAGGCTCAACCCACAATAAAGTATCAACTCTTGCAAGCCTTCAAGAAACCCGAAACAGCTACACGAGGCTTCAAACAACCAAGTTTTTAGAGTACCTTAGCCAGCTTAAGAAGATGTGATGGAGGAAGTAAGATCAGGAAGCCTTGGAGTTTTGGCGTATTAAATACTTCATAAACCTTTCTGCAATCGCATACGCTATCATGACCAGATAAGAAATCCTTAAGAAACTCCTCGAACATGTTAGGCGATTTTATATACATGTAACTAGCTATTAAGAGGACTAGATACAAGTCCCAACCCATGTGCGGAGGTTCTGCCTCAGATAGTGCCTGTTCCGCGTCTATAACGTAAATTAAGTCGTTAGTGCCTACCAGAAAATTAGTTAGTTTGACGTCTCCTAAAGCCCACCCTTCTCTATGGATCTCTCCTAAAACTCTACCTAAGTTATTTGCATCAATGTCTATATCTAGCATCCTGCCCTCCACGTACTCACGCAATATTTTATGGTTCTCTTTATCAACTTCAACTATCTTAGGTGTCTTAAAGAATCTCCATTCCTTACTGAAGAAAGCAAGTTCTCTCTCCAGCCTCTCGGCAGGGTCGTACGTGAAGGGGTAAACAAAACTTAAGAAAGTGCTTAGAGGAAACCACTTGAATGACGACTTCTCTCCTGTGAAGCTTTTGAGCACGTACTTCACACCAGACCTCTCAATAATCTCAGACTGTGAAACCATCTTATCTAGCAAAGCAATCAGTCCTAACCTATTCACCTCACTCAACCTAACATAGTAATTTATTACCACGTAATTAAGTTTCCTTAGGGTGAGTGCAGTGGCATACTACCAAAGTAAGAAACAACTAGTTTTCTCGCTCGTATACTCTCAAGTACTTATCCTCAGTCTAGCCATAATAAACGTGTTCTACCCTCAATACTATCAGTACACCTTCATAGTGTTCTTCATAGTAGCGATACTCTTCACTAGCTGGAGTGTAAGAAAGTCGAGAATAGGTAGCGGTATATCACCGAGCGAGGTTAAGACTGGCAGACTACTCTTCAAAGCATCAAGAAATGACGTATTAGAACTTCAAGGCAAGGACACAGAACTAGTTTCTGAGCTGAAGCCTATGCTTAAAGTCTCGCTACTCAATCTAGCGATATTCCCAGTATTTATGATATGGTACTGGTGGTATTTCGACTTCATCAGAACACTAGCTATAGAAGCAACCGAACATAGGTTTTTAGCATATCTGATAGGCTATGAAGTGCCTTATGGCCTCGTTCAAATCATGAATCTAGCTGGGAGGAGAGCTGTCAAATCTTTCGTGCAAGTCGTCTCAGAATATGAGGTCTACGATAAGGGGATCGTGGGGGCCGGAATCACTTTGAAATTCCCTCTAAAAACTGACCAATATAGAGTAGAGTACAACACGAAAAGAATGTACGTAGACCTGATTCAGACTTCCAGTAGCAAAACATCTGTTAAGCTTAGATTCTACACGAAAAATCCTGAGAGACTTTACGAAGTATTAAGGAGGTACGCCTTAACTACTTAAGAAAACTAGCTGAGAACAGAACAACAATAAGATATGAGTTACAAGCCCATAAACGACTAGCAATTCTCAGCAAGTTCCCTTAAATATTATTTCATAGCATTACTACTACGTGCGTTATCTAGAGAAGATAGTAGGGCTAGACCCTTACTACTTAGTCTTACTCGCGTTTCTTTCTCTTTATTCTCCACTACAATTAGCCCTACTTGAGCCAATAGCGTTAGGTCATTCTCTAAGTCTTTAGAGTAGGGGCCGAAAGAATACTTCACGAAGTCGTAACCGAACCTAACTCCTCTCTCGCTCTGCAATTTATAGACTATCTTATGAAGCTCCAGCAAGCCACTCAAGTTCTCGTTTTCTTTAATTATCCTTAACAACCACAAAAGGGGTAACTTACTTTCTAACATTTTACTCACATAACAACTCTGTACTTCATAACCATATAAAAGACTTTAGCCACACTCACGACTCCTAAGTTTCTCAAAATTCTCGCGCGTCTCAAGCTTCAAGAGATTCTAAGCTATTATTGTATGCCTCTTCATTCACCCATCTCAGCAAAGCCATCAAAACAGATAGTCGAGTCAAGTGAGTCCTGTTTAATAATCCCTTAGAGAGTAAGTGGATAACTCCCTCACGTTCACCAATATCTTCGATGTTGTAAGTTTTAGCAACAGCTTCTTCTAATTCTCTAACCTCATTCCTCACAATTAACCTCATTAACTTATCTGGTATTTGAAATCCGGGTGAGAAGCCTATCGCTTGACGCCCTCTTAAGTCTCTGACTATAGTTACCTGCACGTCCACATAAGTATTAGGCATTACTTCTATTATTCCCGCCTCAACACCTACGTAGAAGTCACAGTCCTTGCGCGATAATGAAGTATGAACTCTCCTTAAAGCTCCTTCAAGAATCTCGTTAAGACCTACAGGTTGAGGTCTTAAGTCTCTAGACTCGACACTAACTAACTCTATGTCTCCAATATTGAATGCTTCTCTGAAGGCCTGTTTTATGCCTTCTAGCTTCGAAGGATTCTTAGTACCGGCGCAGACCCTCATGAAAGACTCACCTAAAATACTTTGAACTAAACTCTTATAACTGAGGACATACGTTAAGTAAGTTTAAGAGTCTTACATTATCTCTCTAGACTCTCTCCTCTCAGCGCCTTTACCCATAAGCTTACTCACTTGCGAGAGCGTTGCTTTAATTCTCGACTCAACTACCTCCGCGTGACTTAACAAGTCCTCAGTAGATACTCTGATTTTTAGGTAGTTCTTAAGCAAGTCTACGACGGACTTAACAGCCCTGAAGTCAACTTCATTAAACTCTACTATAGTTGACCAAGTCTCGCCTAACATGACAGCACTCCTAATGCCATAATAGGAAGCCCACCCAACTATTATGCCGTTAACTCCTGTTATGACTCCTTCCTCAAGAATATTACCGCCTAAACTACTTAACTCAGCTAACAAGCCCTCATCATTTCCTGCTATGAAAACCCTCCTTGAGTCGCTGTATTCAGGAACCACGTAAGCAGCAGTAGCGATGAGTGAGGCGGGCTTCCCCCTACTCATTATGTGGTTTAACAACTCAACACATATCTCATGCTGTCCGTCCGGGTTTTGAGGCTGTGTCTCTCCAGTAAACACTAGAAAATTATTGACTTCATATAAGCGACCCGTAAAAAGCGTTGAAATTCCCCTCCTATTAACGACTAGTTGCGAAGGAAACGTTGTTGAGTAGAGCTCAGCAACTAAGTCGCCCCCTATCTTCTCTAGTATGTAGTTTACTGAGGCATAACCGACTCTGCCCATTCCCGGCAAGCCAATGAGTAAGTGCTTATCCTTACTCTCATACTCTTTTAATACTTTCACCTTAGTTACCATCTTATTACCTCTATTTCAAGTTGTTTTGCTAAGTTATAAAGGATACTCTCGTAGCGACACGCACTCACCTCTCCTGCTCTCTACGTACACCCTCTGAGACGAAATTATCTCCCTAGTAGCACTCTCAGGATTCGTTGAGAGAGTTATTGCCCTCCCAACTACTTCCGCGTCAGCGCCAGAACAGATGCCCTCACCAGGTTTCGCACCCATCCTCAATATACCTGAAGCTAGAATCACGTGCCTCTTTCCAAAGCTAGACCTAATCTCCCTAATCATGAAGCCCTTACTAGCAGGTATTATTAGTCCTGAAGCGTCAGTCAAATTCACTACATTCTTAATTAAATGGTAAGACTGGTCAATAACTTCCCCAGCTCCCTCATGAGGTAGAGACACCTGAAGGAATAGTTCCATCCCCAACTCCTTAACTCGCGAAGAGAGAGGTTCTAGGGCCCCCTTATACCCAACAAAAGCGTGAGACACAACACCCTGAAAGCCCGCCACAGAAAGCTCATCTACAACTGGTAACATGACGTCGGCGATATCAGCTAGCTTCAGGTCCGCAATGAAGTAGTACTTATCTCTACGACTGCTAATCAAGTTACTTATGTTTTTGAGGCCGTACCTAAGCATATAAGGCAAGCCAATCTTAACGCCGGACACATAATCATAGATTCTGTCAAGTAACGCATCTAATCTAACTATGTCTGGAGGCGGGTAATTTACTGCGAGCACTATAGTTCTCTCACTATCTCTCAAAATCCTGTGTGCGGACAACACTATACACCAACATATTTTCTAACCACACTTAAAAACACTTCCTGACAACTGACCCCCTTCCAGTCCCGGGAGACAAGAGTCCCCAAAATAAGGGTTTGAGGCCACATCGTTTCTCAGCAGATGACTGCTCATAAGCTTTCACGTTTCTTCGTATCCAGCCTCCCAACCATCCGCCTCTCAACGATCCCCCAGAACTCCTCACTGCAGAATATAGCTGTTTCGGGTTTCTTGAAGGCTTGCAAGAGTTGATACTTTATTGTGGGTTGAGCCTGCCTACAATGTGAGTAAGTAGTGAAGACTTGGGCGGGCAGGACATTCAACGCCAGGATGTGGGGTCCCCCACAGCAATGAACTCAGTAAGGGGCTGTGAGTCGAGGTCGTCTCGAGGTCTGTGAAGCCAAGGATAAATAACAAACAACATGAAACCCAAACCCCGGTTAATTAGTGTGATTAAATATTTATACTGATTTTCTGAGAATTCTTATAGTGTGAGGAGGGTTTACGATTGCTTGGTGGAAGACATTGCTTAATTATCTTAACAATTGGTTTGTTGTTGTTTGGAGGCCTAGCTTTAAAAGCTTCTGACGGTCTAAGATATACGTACATTCTCTATCCTGACGGACACGCTCATGTCAAGGTGGTGTGTAACGTGTCTGGGAAAGAGTTTCTAGAACTTAAACTTGAGAGAGGATACGTGAACGAGACAATTATGGCTTTCTCCGATAGTGGGATGCCCCTGCCTTACATATTAAGTCCTGACGGGAAGATAGTTGTTGATGTCAGTAACCTGAGTAGCGTGACTATAGAGTATGAGGCAGTAGTAGGGAGCGTATTCACTGAAGTTCAGGTTAACGTACTTATAAATCCGTTAGGTCCTGCCGACGTAATACTACCACCTAATTCTGCTCTCTTATACTTTAGTGGCTCACCACAAATAACTACAGTTAGCGACTCAACAGGTAAGCAGTTTTATTTAGTTCTTAGTTATGATAGCGCAGGCACGTATGAAGTTAGTTTCCTACTACTCCCTCGGACAGAGCTCCCCACCGAAACACTCAGCTCTCAAACAACTCCCCCCTCTAGCGAGGCCGGAGCATTCGATACTCTTATTTTCATTTTGGTAGGTGTGGCGGTAACGGCTTTGCTAGGATACTTTATTATAAGGAGAAGACTTGAGAAAACGTCTGAAATAGAGCCTCTACTAGAGCATGGTTTTGACGAACGTGACAAGGCGATTCTTAAAACGTTGAGTAGTGGCGAGGCTACTCTATCAGACTTGAGCAAGGCAGTAAGACTAAACAAGTCTGTTGTTTGGAGGAGGTTAGAGAGGCTTAGAGAATTGGGATATGTTGAGAAAGGCTATTCTAGAGGCAAGTCTATATATAGATTGACACAAAAAGGATCGAAAATCCTTAAAGACCTAGACAATCAGTAGACTTTCAGAGTCTCAGTCCTTCTTAGTGTACAGTCTTTCAAGCAAGTCTCTCCTGTTCACCCACACCTTCGTTAAATCTCTATTCTTACTAACCGGCTGTCCCCCACCTAAGAGGCAGCCCCCTGGACACGCCTCAAAAACTACTTTCTCAGCATGTTTAGCACGATCTGAAAGAATCTGTTTTAGATTCTTAAGTTCGCTAACTACTACTACACCTTCCCTAAAATCTAGTATTTCGTCAGGTCTCTCTGCACCTAACCTCTCCACGCCTAGTTCTCTTATGAGTGACTGAAGTTCGCGCGTAGTTAGTGAATTTACTATATTTCTCCATGAGAGACACTGAGTTATGTAGACAGCGTCTTGAGGTATTCTCGGCGTGAGTAAACGGACACGATATTCAGGGACGTGCTTACTAAGTATTGAGTACTCCACGGGTGATCTAGCCAGAACATCATTTTCTGCATTGTTTTTAACTTCACACAGACTTGAGTATACGAACACCCTTGAAAACCCAATAATCTTGAGAGCAGAAATTACCTGCTCTAACTCGAGATTGTCTGACTCCATAAGTGATGCTAGTGCTTCAGGCTCTATATAAGCTATTCTCAAGAAACCCTCACGGACCTTATCTAACAAATCTTTTGTTTTAGTCTTAAGGCTTATGGCTCCCACGGGACAGTAAGCAAAACAGAGTCCGCAATTAATACACCCAGCATTTTCTAGTGGTTCTTGATATGGTGTAGAAATCGTTGTTTGCACTCCTTTGAAAACATAGTTTAACACTCTAGCGCCTACTAACGAACACGCTTCAACACATCTACCACAAACAACACACTTAGAAGTGTCTATCTCAATAAGTGAGCCGTCAATTCTAAAGCTATCTCTACCGACTTTGCTAAACCTTCTACTACTAACGCTGATTAAGTTACCGTCAGCCAGCTCTTTCAGTAACTTAATTAACTCGCTAGTGTTTATTGGACACCCCCTAACGTGATAATCTACCTTGACGTAGTGACTTACTGGTTTAGAGAAGCTTGCTTCAGCTCCCGGCTTTTTTATGCCTGCCTGAACGCCTCCCAGTATCGCGCAAGCACCCACAGCTATCAAAATCTTAGATTTCATTCTTGTCCTGGAGAGTATTTCTAGGTCTCTGCTTGACACTACGGAGCCTTCAATTAACGCAACATCATATGCTTCTACTTGTTTCTTTAGACCCAGTAATGGCCAGAAAACCAACTCAACGTCGAGTTTCTTCAAGAAGTCTAAGAATCCCTCACTTAAGAGATTATACTGACACCCGTCACAACCTGCGAGAGGCACTACGGCTAGCTTGAGAGGCACTCAACTCACCTCTTCTTAATTACGTGTACCGCACACGGGATACACGGGTCGTAGGCTCTAATCAGCGCCTCAACAAGCTTCTTAACTAAGGTGTCATCATAATCTCTCTCATTATCTATTAAGCCCCTTATTAAGGCCTCACTACTAACTTCCAGGTGTTTCGAGAACATTACGGTAGGCGTTATTATGTCTGCCTTAACTACTCTCAACTCAGGACTTAACTCGTAGTAGTGTATTAGAAGACCCCTGGGAGCCTCGATGACTCCGACCCCGAAACCGCCTCTAAAGTTGTTGTCATGTTTTACTCTCTTAATCTTTTCCATTTCTAGAGAAGTTAGAGCCTGCAACAAGCTCTCGTATATGAGTAGTGACTCGATTATCTTAGCATATATGTTAGAGAAGGGGTTCTCCTTGAAGAACGCCTCATAATTAGTTATTAAGTACCTAAGCTCGTTAGTTGTGTTGAGTCTACCTCTTCTTAGATAATTGAGTAGCCTAGCTCTAGCACCAGTATAGAAGACTTTCTTACCTGACATTAAGCACTTCTTGCTTGTTGATGAGTCTAGGTATTGCTCGACGAAGATTTCACGATAATTTCCGTGAATAACGTAAGTGTTTCTGAGTGTGTCTATGACGTAAGGTCCTCCCACAGGCACTGTCACGTTTGGAGACTCTCTTAAGGAAGCGTATTCTGGAGAGGGATCTGTGAGTTCAGGCAATTCAACACTTAAAACCACGTTAGCTAGTTCTCTCAAATCATTATTCAAGCTCCTCAAGAGACTTAAGATTTTCTCAATTACCGTGGGCTTTACGTCTATAGTGAAACCCCCTGGTAGGTAGGTATTCGGGTTAGTTAGTCTGCCTCCCAACAAATTCAAAGCTTCGGTGACTACTCTGTTTACCCTGAGCAACGTACTCACGTACTTATCGCTCCTGACTAAGTGCTCATAATCCGGTAGGACCAGGAAGCCGAGATGCATTATGTGATTCTGGAGAATCTGTAGCTTATTACATGCGTCCCTGAGTGTTGCCGTAGTTTCGTCTACCTTAATTCCCAGGGCTGACTCAATCGCCAGGTTAGATGCCCAGAAGTGGGCGTGACTGCAGACCCCGCACACTCTAGAAACTACGTAAGGTACTTCCCAGTATTTGCGTCCCTCAACTAATGATTCGAAGGACCTGGGACTAGCTAAGCTGTTGTACTCTACTCTAACATTCTCTCCCTCGATCTCGATGACGACTTCTGATTCTCCAGCAACTCTAACAATCTCTGAAGAGAAGAATTTAGTAGTTATTGCTACTCACCTCCTCTATAAGTCTCCGAAGATTTTGCGGTAAGTAAGTCCAGAAGAAACTTACTAATGACTTAAGTTCACTTAAGTCTATGTTGCCGTTATAGAGGTTTTTAAGAGCCCAGGCCCATACGTCCTCACTTACAATATAGCCTCTGCACCCAATACATGGAGAACCCCTCCTAGGGCATTCAGCCTCGCAGCCAGCCACCGTTAACGGACCTAGACACGGAATACCCTTCAGCACCAAGCAAGAGTGCTCACGTAGTGAGCACTCACTACATACCGGAATACCTTCTACTCCTAGTTTTTTACTGAGGTCAAGCAACTCACACGCTCCTTTCCTCACGCAAGACCAGCACTTAATTTCGTGCGTAGCTAGAAGTAATTCTAAGTTGATCTTCCTTAATTTTCTTAAATCACTATCATCGACTATGATTTTAGCGTTTTCAGATACAGGGAACTTACATGCTGGCACAACCCTCCCGTTAACTTTCACGACACATATTCTGCAAGTAGCCTCGTTAAAAAGTCCTTTAAGGTAACATAGGGTAGGGACTTCATACCCAGCTTTCTCTATGGCATCAATAACTAGGGTGCCGGGAGGTACGTCAACTTCGTAATTATTCACGTAAATCTTAACCATAGAAATCACACCTTCGTCACGGCCCCGAAGGGGCAAGCTATTAAGCACTGACCACACTTGATGCAGCGATTATAGTTTATTACGTGTGTTTTGCCGGGGGAACCGCTGATCGCGTTTGCAGGGCAGTTCTTAGCACATTGCGTACACCCTCTACATTTAGAGGGGTCTATCTCATACCTCACTAGCTTAGAACATACTTTAGCAGGGCACTTCTTCTTAATTACGTGGTCTTCGTACTCGCTTCTGAAATATCTTAGCGTAGATAGTATGGGGTTAGGTGCTGTTCCCCCTAATGCGCATAGAGATGATTTCGCAATGCTTTCTCCAAGCTCTTTCAAGACCTCAAGGTCTTCTAAGGACGCGTCCCCTGACGTAATCTTCTCAAGCACTTCACTAATGACCTTCATTCCTATTCTGCAGGGTAAGCACTTACCGCAGGATTCCGCTAAAGTGAAGGAAGTGAAGTATTTAGCTACATCAACCATGCAATTAGAGTCGTCTATTATGACTAATCCTCCGGAACCCATTATAGCGCCATAAGACTGCAGAGTTTCATAATCTAGTTCTAGGTCTAGCAAGTCAGCCGGTATGCACCCGCCGCTTGGACCACCTATTTGGACTGCCTTAATAGCTCTCCCGTCTGGTGGCCCTCCAGCCAACTCATATACTAATGTCTTGATCTTAGTGCCTATAGGGACCTCATACACGCCGGTCTTCTTGACCGACCCAGTCACGCAAAACATTTTAGTTCCTTTAGATTTCTCAGTACCATACTTAGTGAATTCCTCTAAACCGACCTGGAAGATAGTCGCTACGTGAGCTAGTGTCTCGACATTATTTATGACTGTAGGCTTACCCCACAAACCGCTTGTTGCTGGGTACGGGGGTCTCTGTCTAGGTCTTGACCTACCTTCTATCGCTGCTATAAGAGCAGTCTCCTCACCGCATACGAAAGCGCCGGCACTCCTATAAACCTCCACATCAAAACTGAAGTCAGTGCCTAGTATCTTCTCGCCTAGGAAGCCATAGTCTCTGGCTTGGCTAGCAGCCATCTCTAGCCTCTCAGCCATTAGAGGCTTCTCAGCCCTCACGAATATGTAGCCTCTAGAAGCCCCTATAGCGTATCCTGCTATGATTAACCCTTCTAAAACTCTATGAGGGTCTGACTCGGCCAGCAACCTATTCATGAACGCTCCCGGGTCTCCCTCATCACCATTACAGATCACGTACTTGACATCACTCTTCTGCTCGTACGCTACTCTCCACTTATACCAAGTGGGGAAGCCAGCCCCTCCACGACCCCTAAGACCGGACTTTCTCACTACTTCAATCACGTCTTCTCTGCTTAGCTTAAGTGCCTTCTTAAGACCTGAGTAACCGCCAGTTCTTATGTAATCTTCTATTGACTCAGGATCTACTAGACCACAATTCCTGGAAACGAACCTGACCTGAAGTTTCCACTCAGGGAGAGAATCAAGCGTCGGTACATTCTTGAAGTCGTGAGTTCCTCCTCTGATTACCAAAGCACTACTCAAATTCCCCTTGACATATTCTCTCACTATCTTCTCAACTTCTTCTGGCTTAACGTTAGCATATATAGCTGGCGGAGCCCCCCTCATTTCTAGTTCTATCCATGGATCCAAGTAACAGAGACCCATGCACCCAACTTTCTTAATTGTAGCTTCAAGACCTAACTTCTCTAAAGTTTTCTTAACAGACTCAAGCACTCTGCTAGCGCCGGCTGCTAGAGTGCAACTAGCTAGAGGTACCTTAACAGTAAGCACATCAGCTCTTTGAAGACCTGCGTCAACCGTCAAGACCTTCATCACTTCTAAGCCTTGTCTATATTTGACAGCGCTCTCGTCCTATAACCTAGAGCTACTTTCTTGCTCTCAGCTATGTTTAGCCTGCCGTGCACGTACCTCTCACTCTCGTCTGACGAGGTGACCATTATTACCGGAGCCAGACTACAACAACCGAAACACCTAGCTTTCTCTACGGTTATCGCGCCGTCTCTTGTAGTGTTTTCTCTCTCTTTCAAGTTGAGTGCTTTCTTTATAGATTCGTAGATCTCCGGAGACCCCTTAAGATAGCATGCTGTGCCAAAACACACGTGAATTACGTATGTTCCGAGGGGTTCTAGCCTAAACTGATGATAGAAAGTAGCTACGTTAAGAATTTCAGACAGTGGTATACCTAGCTTGTTAGATAGTGCTTCAAGAGACTGTCTAGGCAAATAATGAAACTCTCTCTGTATTTCTTGAAGCATGTTAATTAACTTACTTCTATCAACGCCATACTTATGAATGACTCTGTCTACTGTACTAAGGTACCTCTCAGAATCTAACGTAATGTCGGCGCGTGATAACAGACGAGTCTTTTGTTCACTCACAGCACGCATGCCTAACCTCCAACTTATACTGGGGACACATTCTATATAAGGAGAATTTAATTAAACATACTTTCAGGTAAGTAAATTTAATTAAGAGGGTCTGCTTGAGGGGGACTCCTTATAGTGTTCTTATTTCTGTTGCTTCCGTCTTAAAAGGCAATCTAGGTTTTCAGCTACTGGTTTTCTACACTTTAGGGTAGAAGTGCTTACATCTACACGCTTTATTTCTTATACAACGTCCTAGAACAAGTTCTGAAATCTTTGATATCAGGTATGAACACCTCTCACAGAAATCAGACTCTACGTCCACGTTTTTAAGTAGCTTGAGTACGTTACTAGCCGTATTGACTGCCGTGTCTATGTCTTGCACTAGTAAAGCATTTATAGATCCTTCAGTCAATTCAATGAGCTTCTCAACGCATTTAACCTCTGAAGAAGTAAGTTCTCGGGCGTTGATGAACGTGTTAACTAATTCTTTCACATACTCTATAGAGAGTAGCAGGTCTATGGCTTCATAAGGCTCGACGCTATTCTCGGCTAAATTGAGTTTCAGGCTTCTTAAGAAGTGCAGGTAAATTCTCATAAACTCTCTGTGGTACATTGTGGCTTTCTCGTAATCTCTGTTGACGAGGCTTTCTAGTATTTCAGTAGTTATAGACTCTATAAGTTTTAGGGTGGAGGTTATGTCTGTCTTCACGTCATCGAATATTATCTCGTGTATTCTTGAGTTCGGGTCTGCCCTGAGCATGAACATAGAGATGCTTTCTCTAAGTTTTTCAGAAATTTTGAGTAGTTCAGTATACTCAGCTCTCACTTTGACTCTAGTGACTCCCTCAACATATGATGCTATGAGTTTTCTTAGAGCTAGGTCTGGTTCTTCAATCTCGATTAATATGTTGATGTTTTCTGGCTCCTCCTGAGTATGCGGCACTATAGTTATTTTAGAGCCATCAAAGATTAGACCGATCTCGTCTCCAGGTCTTACGCCTATAGAATCTGCCCACTTCTTAGGTATGACTACTGATAAGGAACCTTTACCTATTAAGCCAATCTTCTTGACTATCTTCTCAGTCATAGAGCCTAACCCAATTAATACGTTAATTATCAAGTCTTAAAAGATTCTGCCTGAAGCAAGTCTCAACGGCTTTAATTCCTGCGCTTAAGATATTATCGGTTGAGAACGGTGAGAAAGCCTACCCTCGATTATAATGTAGTCTTGGACGAATTGTCTGGAGAGAAGGCTTTCCAGTACATCTCGCGTGCCCGTGAGTTAGCATCTAAAGGTTTTGACGTGATATCTTTTGGGGTTGGTCAGCCAGACGTACCTACACCTCAGTTCTTAGTAGATGAGGGTAAGAAAGCTCTTGACGAGAGGTTCACAGGATATACGGAGACAGAAGGCATTAAGGAGTTGAGAGACACGGTGGCAGAATACCTCAACACGCGTTATGGAAGTGACGTAAAACCTGAAGAAGTCGTGATAACTATAGGTACTAAGGGTGCGGCATACTTGGCTATGGCTGCTTACGTGAGACCTGGCGATGAAATCATTGTGACAGACCCTACTTACCCTGTTTATTCTGAATTGCCTAAGTTCCTCAACGCTAGGCCTGTTTACGCCCCATTAAGGTGGTTAGGTGAGGAGTCTGGGTTCTCTCTAGACGTGGACTTGATACATGAGCTGATAACGAGCAAGACTAAAGGCATAGCTATAGTTAACCCGCACAATCCTACTGGAGCAGTCTTTAGTAGTAAGGAGATCGAGGAAATCATGGACTTAGCTAGAGACTATAACTTACTCGTGATAGCTGACGAAATATACGATAACTTCCTCTACGAAGACGCTGACTTCAAGTCTTTCATGAGCTTCCCTGATTGGAGAGACCACGTACTCTACTGTAACGGGTTTTCCAAGACTTTCTCGATGACTGGGTGGAGGCTGGGTTACCTAGTTGCTAGGCGGGAAGTCACTAAAGCACTAACTAAGCTAGCAGTGAATACTTGGTCTTGTCCCCCCTCAATAGCTCAGAAAGTCGGTATTAAGGCTTTAAAAAGTGACTGGAGCTCCGTTCAGGAAATGGTGTCGTTATTTGATAGAAGGAGGAAGACCATATGTAGAGAGTTAAGGCAAGTTAAAGGATTTGAAGTGTGGTGTGGTAAGGGGGCTTTCTACCTATTTCCGAGAATCTCGAAAATCTTGGAAGCTACTGGATTAGACGTAGAGACTTTCGTGACTAACTTAATGGAGAAAAAACACGTTGTAGTGCTTCCTGGAACAGCTTTCCCTAAAGAATTCGGCAAAGATTTTATTAGGTTTAGTTATGCGGTAAGCGAAGAGAGGATAGTAGAGGGAGTTAAAAGAATACGTGAGTTCATAGAAGAAATAACTTTAAGTTAAGGTAAGTATTTTAAAGTAGTGTTAGTTTATTTTTGTGGATGAGGAAAGCTAGGTGCTACAGAATTAATGAAGAGAGAACCCCCGACTGACGCATGAGTAGCTTGGCGTACTCACGTCATTTTCGCAGAAGCTTCTATAGAGAGAGGGAATGAGTATCTAAAACAACGTAATTAAACAGTTGTGAGTAACTACCGTATTCTAGTATAGGCAGACTTTTCTTGGTCTAGACCTCCTACTTTTGTTTTTGTTGTTAGGGTTTATGTAGTGATTTAGAGCGTCTCTTATAATTTCAGACCTATTTTTACCACTCCTTAGAGAGTAGATGTCTATGCACTCAATCAATTCTTCAGGTAGCCTGACGGTAACAGTCTTCATTTAGTTCACTACTAAGTAATTCTCTGTAGGTTTAGATAAGCTGAGGAGTAGAATTTTTCCTTAGAGAGAGGTCACTGAAAGTATCGTTTTAAAGTAGCTATTGAGAGACTGTATTCTCGGTAGTAAAAGTTTATTTGATTTGTTTCTTAATTCTTACTTGGTGCGGGGGTGCCCGAGCCAGGTCAAAGGGGGCGGGCTCAAGTCCTCCGGCAGCAAGAGCGGGAGACCCGCTGGCGTAGGCCTGCGTGGGTTCGAATCCCACCCCCCGCACCAGTAAAGAGGAGGTTGATGAGCGTTGATAATACGTGCCTTAACCTTAATGTATGACGAGGTTCAAGACTTGAACGAGTTAAGAAAAGACCTAGAATTGAGTGAGAAAGCTTTAGCTGGTATTGGCTTTACTCCATGGACTGTCAGAGTTACGTTGCCTAACGAGGTCTCTCAAGACGTGATTAAGAAGTTGTGTGGTAGTAGGTACTTGTTCTCTGCATATCATTCTAGAGTTAGTGACGTGAGTAGGGAGTCTTTAAGAAAGATCTTGGAATGTAGTAACGCGTTCGCGACCCTCCTAATCTCAAGCTCCGACGAAATACCTAAAGCTTCAGAACTACTCGTGAGTATAGTTAGCGAGTTAGGCGCTGACGCAGCTACTAGACTAGGCTTCACCATAGGTGATTACGTAGAAACTCCCTACTACCCTCTCTCAACTTCTAGGAGGTATGGAGCTTCTGTCGCTTTGAGGTACGTGAACGACTTCCTGAGATCTCTTAGAGCGCACAAGACTCTTGAGAATGCTTACAGTGAAGTAGGTGAGAGTCTTAAGAGATTAGACAAGATACTGGATTCTGCGTTTAAGAATATTGGGATACCGTATTTAGGAATAGACGTTTCTCTTTCTCCCTGGATGGATGAGTCCGTAGTACCAATAATAGAACACTTAAGCGGCGTTCCTTTCCCTAACGCCGGCAGTGCTTGGGGGATAAAGAAATTGAATAATTTGCTTCAGGAACTAAGCAGAGAAGTTAAGTCTATAGGGTTTAACGAAGTAATGCTGCCTGTAGGAGAAGATAACAACCTCATGAAGTTAGTTAGGGAGGGCTCTCTAAGATTGCCTCATTTAACGTTCTTGACTGCTTACTGCCTAGTAGGAGTTGACATGGTAGCTTTGCCAGGAGGTGTAGAAACAGTTGAGCACGTCTTGAAGGACGTGCTAGCAGCGTACGAGGTGAAGAAAAAACCTGTTGGTGTTAGGGTTATACCGTCCTTCGATAATAAGGAAGTACACATAGATAGGTTCGGCACCATACCAGTCATTTCAACGTGAGCTTGAGTCAGGTGTTTTTTGTTCCTCACTAACATATTAAATTAAGTGAGTTTCTCACGAATCTTGACGAGAGTTATTTTCTTCCTGCAGTCAACCAAGTATAGCCACAGACCCTCACTACTTAATGACTCAAACACTCTCATTACGTGATCACTAAGCTCTTCTCTAGTAATTTGGTCGTGCAGGTCTTGCTCGACGCATGAGGTGCCCACATACTTCTTCTGAAGTAGATATCTGCAACCTACTATGCTTCCCTCAAGACTAATGACGCACTGTGCGGGGGTAAAGGAAGGTAGAGGGGGTAAGAAGCCCTTATAAACCTCGACATACGTTCCTTGCTCGCCTGTCGGTGTGGTGCCGTGAACTACTATGCCTGTGAGAGGCAAGCACTCTCCGCTAACGAGCACCTCACTCAGGGTTACTGGCGCTCCAAGGAGTTCTCTTAATTCTTGAGGTATTTTATTGAGGAAGGTGTTGAGACATTGTTGAGGCAGAACGTAACTTACGAAGCTCTTGTCTAGAAACCCTATAACTATTTTTAAGTTCTCTCCTCTACTCATGGAATGACCCAAGAGCCGTAAGTCTTCTCACCAGATAAGACGGATTTAAGCATGTAGGGCTTGAAGGCGTTTATGAATACAATGTTTAGTTTTGCTCTCTCGATTATCGAGATAGCTATTGGGTCTAGTAATTCGTATTTTCCTGGCGCGTAAGACTGTGATAAGACGTTCTTTAATTCCTTTATAGTCAGTTCCTTAAGTATTCTTGCGTTGGGGTCTATTCTAGGGTCTCTGTCGTAGACTCCGTCGACTGTGGTGGCGTTGATGAGTAGTTCTGCGTTAAGTAGCTCGGCTAGTGAGGCGGCTACTGCGTTATTAGATTGTCCTGGTTGCAGGCCTCCCCCAACAGCTATCTTGTCTAAGTTCCATGCGTGAATGAATTCTTCTATTCTTGTCGGTATTGGGTAGTATGCGTAGTCGCCGAGCAACGCGGAGAATAATACTGCGTTAACTCTGGAAGCATTTATTCCTAGAATGTCTTGCCAGCCTAGAGAGACGCCGGCTTCTGAAGCCATACTTATGTACTTTCTCGCTGTCTCACCCCCGCCGACGACAACTGCTAACTTCAGACCTCTTTTCTTGTGCTCTATTATTATGTCGGCGATCTCCATCAGGACTTTAACGTTTTCCGGACTGAACAGCTTTCCAGTTAGTTTAATCACTACTCTATTCAACACAGAGTCTCCCTAAATAAACCTTAACACGCTATAATAAAGTGTTGGGTTGTGTTAGTCGATTATCTCGTAAGGGAGACTCAATGATTTCAGTTCCTCAACTACTGCAGACCTGGGCTCAGAACCTATCTTTCTTGATAAGACTGCCTTGGCTGGTGCGGGCTTACTTCTTGAAGCGGCTTCTCTAGCGACATACTTAAGTTCTTCTTTATTTTGAATCTCTCTGATCGCGTACCTAGATATTATGTGTCCGTAACACTCTCTATATTTTAAAGCTCTCTTAGTGAATCCCTCAGCGTAGTGTGGTCCTCCGAAGCCTACGGTAGGCGTGCAGTCAACTGGAGACTTGAGTTCTCTTAACGCGTTCAACACGGACTCACCGACTATCTCGTGAGCTTTCTTGTAAGACCACTCTGTTTCTGAAGACCCTATCTCGACGAAAGTAAGTGGTTTCTGGAGACTAGTAGGTCCGTGATGTGTTACCTCATAAACAACTTCAAAGTCTCTGAGCTCGCTTGCTGCTAACTTGCTCAGGTTTCTTAGAGTAAGGTATGAGAAGACGGGGTTAGCTATCGAGAGTTCTTTCGGTCTACCCCCCACGTCAGCTGATGAGGTTGGGTTGCCAGTATGGTGTACTGTCAATGACTTAATGCCTGAACTAGCTTTATGGCGTGACAAGATTACGTAGAAGCTAACGCTAGGTAATGCATTATCTAGGAAGTCAAAGTAAATAACGTCTTCCTCGAAACCGACTAGCAAAGCATTGAGTTCTTCAAGAAACCAGGACTCCACGCTACCAGCTACCTGAATTCCCCTACTCTTAAGAATTCTTCGGATAAAGCTCGCTATACCCTTACCAGCAGGGTCTCCAACACTATACACTATACCAACAAGACTCTCTTCAGAGCTGTCCTCCCGCGGCTTAAGCATCACGAACGCACCTTAACATAATCTCACAGTCAGTAAATAAAGAAAGATAGCAAGCCTCCCAAGTCTTAACCTCAGAAAACCCTCAGTCGCGGACAGCTGCTTTCTCACATATGCTTCTCTACTAACCCATATTTTCAGGCCCTCCACAAAATTAAGTCTCAAGGAACTCACGCTAACTATTATTCATAGCTTAACTGAATTGAGTAAGCACATTCGATAGGCAACTCTCAAAGAGTTAATTATTAATAAACTCCAAGGCAGAAGAAAAGTCTTCCTACACCATTCCCTTACGTGAATCTTTCTAATGAGCTTGAGGAGTGGGCCCGCGGGGACTCGAACCCCGGACCTCCGCCTCGTAAGGGCGGCGTCCTAACCAGGCTAGACGACGGGCCCAACCAACAAAAACATAAAACAAAACCTAATAAATCTTAAGCTGTGGACTTCCGTAGTGTTCTGGTGTCGTGGCCTGTGTTTTCATGCGGTTATGTTATTTCAGGATGTGTTTGTTAGTTACGTAGTTGAGTGTCAGGGGTCTTGTGATGAGATACGTGATTACCGCTCCCCATGAAGGTATTAACGTGTAGTTAGTTATTACTTTGGGGTTCTTTGAGAAGTCACTTAATATGATTTTCTTTACTTCCTCATTCCACTCTCTCAGATATACTGCTTGGTGGAGTGGTGAGGTGACTCCAGCTATGAGTAAGTCTATCGCTATCTGCGCGAGGACGTTCACTATCTCTATCAATAGAACTGTGACTAGCCAGTAAGTAATGTACTTCCGTAGAGGGAAGCTGTAGTTGAAGCCTAGCCTAAAAACAAGTAGTAAGAAGAGTATAGGAGCAAAATATATGACGATAGCAACAACAATCATTATCGTGGCGTAAGTATAGTATATAGACATGACATAACCTGAAGGAGCCAAGACAAACCCACTATAAAGTCCTAGAGTCAAGTGAATCAATGCTGGCAACGCAGTCACCAAGAAAAACAACGCCACAAATAGACGACGCACCCTAAACCCTCTAACCCTAAGTATCTCAGCAGAACTAAGATAAGTATAGAGATACGGAGTAACAGCATAAAATAACGCAGTAAGCCCGACACCCACTTGCAACACCATCAACACCTGACGACTAGAGTAGAGCTCCCTCGTAGAGTATGGGGGCCCTGCATAGTACGGGTAAGCATTATAATAAACTAAGATTAGTGATAAGGGGATTAACAGAGCAAAGTAAGCTTTCTTAAAACTAAACATGGTCTGTCCCCTACATATCAATATCAACAGACTTAGTTACGACTATCTCCATAATACGTGCTGGATAAACTTCAGGATTAGACCACAACCTTATAGTAGCTTTCACATGCAGAACTGCAGGCACATTCCCAATACGCAAATTGTTAAGATATACAGAAAGCGGCGCTGATGTTGATGTAGCCGAACCAGTATCATACTCTACAATAATTCTATGATTCGCCCTATATATTATCTGAACTTCATTAGTAAGACTAGTCCTGTAAATATTATAGACAAGAGCGAAAAGTTCCGCGAAAGTTGCTATAGCTCCTAATGCAGCCTGTGAGGGGCCTGGAATTAGTGTGAGAACTCCTAAAACTGATGCTACACGCGAAGCAACTTCTTCGTATTTGGGGAGATTAGCCCCAGGTCCAGGGTCATAGAAACTAGCAAATAAGGTTGTGGACCCCATGCTTATATTTGAAGAATAGAGTTCTAGTCTAAATTTATTATATCTTGCCTGAACAGATAAATCTTGATTAACAGCCGCTGAAACTATTGACGGCAATCCTAACCCGATATATAAATGAGCGGTGACATACTTTCTTCGTATCTCGAAGACAGACTCTCGTGAGATAGAGATGTAAGCAGAGCTAGAGGTATAGATGTTGTACTTTTCGCTCCATGCAGTATCAAAAATGTCAACACGCATGATACCAGCTAACAAATAAGCGTAGGGGCTATACTTGCCACTAAGATACTCAGGATCAGAACACTCATGACTTGGTGGAGCGCATGTGTAGAGTGTTGTGTAATGAAGGATGTTAGGATTTGCTAGAGCAGCACTTACTATGTTCTTGTAGTAGAATCTTGTTCTGTAGTTGCTGTAGTTTGTGAGTGGTGTTATTTTTATGTAGAGGGGGTGGGGGTATACGTTCTCTAAAGTGTTAGGCTTTAGTTCTATTGTTAAAGGTATGTTGCCATCGTATAGGTAAGTCGCTAACCATCTATAGAGTGGTAGTCTGGGTGCTAGATTCATTACTGGCTTTATTTTTATGGTTATGTCTCTGAGGTTGTCCCATTTAGTTAGGAGGAGGTTTGTGTTGCCGCAGAGGAGTCCTCCTAAACATATTCTTAATGTGTAGTTAGCTGACCAGTCAATATCTGTTTGTCCTAAGTAAGCCTCTATTCTTAAACTCACGTTTACGTAGTCTTGATTGACGTCCCCCATATTAGTGCCGTCATCGACGTAGCCGCCGTAAGGTGTTGGGAGTAGTGACGTGACGCTATACCTGTAGTTGTAGTTCTCGAGTGTGTGGGGTCTTAATATTACGTACCACCAGGAATTCATGGCAGAGAATAAGTCTACGTCGTAGGTGCCGTTATATATGCGGCTATTTAGTGCTGTAGTGTTTAAGTTGTAGTAGGTTATTACCTCGCCCTCAATTCTCCATTCTTTACCAGGAGATATTGCTGGTTCTATCTTTATGTTGTACGAGATTGGTTGTGAGGGGTCTCTTCCTGGGTAGTCGTAGTAGTATTTGTTGACGAGTACTTCGTTTATGAGGTGCGGGTAGATAGTGTATGTTTTTTGTTCGTTATCTATAGTCACGCGTAGAGTCCTGCTATTTGTGTCGTTGCCGTAAATACGTAGCTTGATACTGAATCTTATAACGTGTGGGTTATAGGGTTGCCAGCCATGATAAGCACTGACTAGGTAGTAGTTGCTTGAGTAACTTGCGTTACTTGCTGTGAGAGTTACTACTGTCTGAGGTACTTCCTCCCCACCTACCCACACTAGATTATTAAATAAGACTGGCGTTCTCTCAACATAATTCCATGTTAGGGGAGGGCCTCCACCACCATCAGGTATTTCTCCCGGAGGTCTTGGTTCTAGTATCTCTATTGACCTAACCTCGCTATTTATTGGCTTTTGTAGTTCTTTTATTAAGTGAGACGTGAATTTATTGAAGTCTGTGTCTGTTAAGTGTAGCTTCTCCTGGAGGTAGCTTTTTTCCTCGTTAACGAGTTCGACGATGCGTAGCTTCTCGTGCGTTCTGTATGGCGAGAGCACGTCCATAGTTAGTAATCCGTAGTCGTAGTCATATCTAACACTCCTCTCACGGTCTTTGATGGTTGGGTTGATGAAGAAGTAGAGGGGTATGACGTATTTAGCGACTTCGTCAGTAATGACTACCAAGACTTCCACAGCTTTAGAGCCCCTAACTTGCGGTAGTATCTCGTGCGTGAGGTTTCCTACCTCAGGAATTTCAGAAGGTAATATTAGTTCTAAGCAAGAACTCTCAGTAATAATCGGTGAGATAACGTATTGAGTATATCCGTTAGAAGCTTCAATCTTATCTATGAAGACTCTATACGGCAACTCTCTCCAAGAATTATTAACAAACACGCCAACTACTAAATCACTAGAATCAAGACCTAAAATACCTAACTTCTTGAGCTCTCCACCACAAATCAAGAGTGGTCGACCACCATAGTAGTAAGAATACCTCAAATCAAAACTCAAGTCACTAAAACCTAAGACACTGAGAATTTCCTCCACTAACTGATGAGCACCACCACTAAAGCCACTCACTACCTCATCACTACATACTAAAGAAAACGACTGTATAATCACGTGAGTAGAGATAAGTAGTAATAAGAGTAAAGTGTTTAAGCGACTCCTAAACATAGCTGACCCAATAAACAAATAATTAAAAAACTAATATATTTTTTATTCACTATTTATTATTATACAAAACCAGTTTACCTCATATTGAAGGTCTTAAGTATGTGGGGCGTAGCTATACTTCCGTAATCCAGTGTCTGTACTTGCTTATCTTGCCTAGTACGACTTCCCTATACAGATTCACTAGCTTTCTTGTTATGTCTCCTGCTTCTCCATTGCCTATGAGTCTACCGTCAACTTCTATTATCGGTGTTATTTCTGCTGCTGTTCCAGTAAAGAATGCCTCGTCACTCGCGTATAGTTCTTCTCTCCTAATTCTACGCTCCACGACCCTTATCCCCAGAACTTCACTAGCCAGCTTTATGACTGTGTCTCTAGTTATTCCTTCTAGGATGGCGTCGTACGTAGGTGGTGTTACGAGTTCACCGTTCTTGACTATGAATATGTTCTCACCTGAACCCTCAGCTACATAGCCTTCACTGTCTAGCAGGATAGCTTCGTCGTATCCGTTCTTATGAGCCTCGACGGAAGCTAGGTGGTAGAGTAGGTAGAGTCCGGTAGCCTTAGCTAACACAGGGATTGAGTCGGCCGAGGGCTTCCTCCAAGAAGAGATCATACACTTAACGCCTGAAGGCTTGAGATACTTTCCAAACTCTAAAGCTATAATCGCTACTTCTACAGGATTCAGAGATTTTAAGCTGAAGTCACCTAAACCCCTGAACGCTACAGGCCTTACGTATATGTCTGACTTAAACTTATTAGCTCTGATTAGCTCTGCCGTCGCCTTAACTAGACTCTCAACTGAGTACGGGATACTCATGTAGAGTATCTTAGCAGACTTATGAAATCTCCTCATATGATCTTCAAGTCTGAAGACCTTGATGAGACCGTCATCGTAATAACCTCTCACACCCTCAAAAACTCCCACACCATAATGTAACCCGTAAGAAAACACGTGAACACTAGCCTCACTCCACCTAACGATCGAGTTATTTAACCACACGTACTCCGGCCACTTACTAAAGCTGACAGGCTTCCCCACCATCACTAAACACCTAAGTCATATGTTATTATGTTTGAAGATATCTTTTTAAATTTTGAGGATGAGCTCTGAAGACCCTAGCCACTACCAGACCTAACGAAAGCATTAAGGAACACCACCTCATACAAGACGACTAAAGACTTCACACCATATAATGTGAGTAAGGCGCACCCCCAGGCACGTGGTTGCGGAATACTAAAAACATGATCTTCCAGCATCTTATCTTCAACACGCATTCCTAACTCTCTGAACCCTGTCCTCAAGAAATCAAGTGAGGCGTTTCTATCAAGTCTCTTGAGTCTGAGGTTAAAACAGTGTCTCTCACACAATAGTGAGTCTTGCATATCGATTCCTAGAAGTCCTGGTCTGACCCCCACCCTAAAGAGCGAGGCTTTCAATCGTAAATATTAAGTTAGGAATACGTAATTTCTTGGTGCGATCTTTGAGTATCTATGAGTTAAGGGATAAGCTATTCTCAGATATTGTTGTGAGGGTAGATGGGGTCTATCACTTTAAGACATTCGTAGCTGGTTGGGTTACCTCAGATGATTACATAGAAGTCAGGAGTCCTATAGATATGTCGGTTATCGGGAGGGTGCCTAAGTTGCGGTGGGAGGTAGTTGATAAGGCTCTTGACATTGTTTATGAGGTCGGTAGGTGGAGAGTTAGAGATATTCCTGGCTGGGCTAGACTTGACCTGCTGGAGAGGCTAGCAGGCTTGATAGAGCAACATAAAGAAGACCTTGTGGAGACTCTCATAATCAATGCTGGCAAGACTCGCTCGCAGGCTCTAGGCGAAGTTAACGCGTCTGTTGATAGACTTAGGAGAGCTGACCTAGACGCTAGGAAAATATACGGTGATTACATGCCTGGAGACTGGGACCAGACAACTACCGAGACTGAAGCCATAGTCAGGAGAGAGCCTTTCGGGGTCGTATTAGCTATCGTGCCATTTAACTACCCTCTATTCGATACCGTGAATAAGTTTGCGTATAGTTTCGTAGCCGGCAACGCGATACTAGTGAAGCCCTCGTCACTCGACCCACTGCCTGTATTGCTGTTTGCTAAGCTTGCTGAGGAGGCCGGCGTTCCTAAGGAAGCGTTCGCGGTCCTCACGATCCCGGGCCAGGAGAGTGACAAGCTCGTGTCTGACTGGAGAATTAGTGTGGTGAGTTTCACAGGCAGTAGCAAGACAGGTAAGAGCGTTTTGTCGAAGGCGGGCATAAAGCAGTTCATAATGGAGCTAGGTGGTGGAGACCCAGCTATAGTTCTAGAAGATGCTGACATTGACTTAGCTGCTGAGAGAATAGCTCTAGGTATCTACAGCTACGCGGGGCAGAGATGCGACGCCGTGAAGCTGATACTAGCTGAAGAAAGCGTTTACGGCGAGTTAAAGAAGAGAGTCGCGGCTAATTTAGCTAAGGTCGTTGTAGGAGACCCGAGAGATGAGAAGACAGTAATGGGTCCCTTGATAGAGCCTAAAGCTGTTGAAGAAATGCTTGAAGCTGTTAAGGAAGCAGTTGAGAGAGGCGGTAAGGTAGTGTATGGTGGCAGGAGGTTGGGACTGACTTACGTAGAGCCTACTCTAGTAGAATTCCACGACAAAGACACTCTGAAAGAGCTTCGACTATTTAAAGAAGAAATATTCGCGCCAGTAGCTCTGATTACTAGTTTTAAAGAACTTGATGAAGCAATAAGGATAGCTAATTCTAGAAGATACGGTCTTGACGCTGCAGTCTTCAGCTACAACATCGACAAGATCAGGAAGCTAATAAGATTCCTAGAGTTCGGAGCCATATACGTCAACGACATGCCTAGACACGGAGTAGGGTATTACCCATTCGGAGGACTAAAAGAGTCAGGTCTTGGGAGAGAAGGAATAGGCTACTCAGTAGAGTACGTAACCACGTACAAGACTATAATATACAATTACAGAGGGAGAGGAGTCTGGAGATACGTTACCTGATCATCTAATCTAAGAGTTTAATTTTTCCTTATAAAATCCTTAATCCTCATATTTATTAATTCCTCATGTAATTATTAATATGGTGATATATTTGGTTAAGTTTCGTGTTATAGTTGATAGAACAACGTGCATAGCGTGTGGGGCAGCACCTGCTGCGTGTCCTGAGGTATTTGTCCTAGGCTCTGATAACGGGAAGAACCGAGTAGTAGATGAGTACAACGTAAAAACAGACGAAGACACGTCAATTGGTGAGATTCCTGAGGAGCTATATGAGTGCGCTAAGTCTGGTGCCGACGTATGTCCGGTTGGTGCTATCAAGATAGAGGAGATGAAGTGACTGAGTCTAGTGATGAGTGCGCGCAATGCACACGCTTTAAACCCCACCTTTACTACCCTTACATAGGTCTCTGTGTAGCTAAAGATGAAGTGGGGGAAGGCAGGAGAAGAGTTGAGGGTTGCCCGTATTTCAGGGCTAAGACGCTCGATGAAGTCAGGGAGTCCCTGACTAGAAAAGAGTGGGTTTATTGCGTGTCCTGCAGAAAAACTCTGACTAGCGTAGAAGAACTAGAAGAGCATGTAATGAAAGGTCACGCAGTTTTTGAAGAAGTGCTGGTAGACGACGTAGTCGCTGAGGAAGCACCGAGCGGGGATTAAGGTGTGGGTTTTGGACGAGATCGAGATACTTATTGGGGGTCCTCAAGGCTCCGGTATAGAGACTTCAATGATGGTTTTGTCTCGAGCATTCGCTAGAAGGGGCTATGGCGTTATAGCTGACCGAGAATACTTCTCTAACATAACGGGGAGGCACAGCTACATACACATGCTGGTATCAGCTAATAAAATCCCTTCTTCTCTCCGTTATCCCGTCAAGATATTAGTGGGGGCGGACGCTGAGACAGTCTTCACGCATTTTGATGACTTAGCTGAAAAGGGAGTAATCATTTATGACAAGAAACAATTGAATAAGAGGCTCGATGAGGTACCGAGCATCGAGAACGCGACCAAGAATAGAATATCCAGAAAACTAGCTGAGTTGGGGGTTCACCAAGACGTAGCTTCAGTAATTAAGTACTTGGAGAAGGAGAGGCGAGTCTTACCACTAGGTTTAGACTTTGAAGCTTTGCTGAGGAGTCTCTTAAACGCCTATAAAATCGACCCACGCCAGCTCTCCAGGTACGTGAGCGGGTTGGTAGTGTCTTCTATAGCAGTCCTTACAGGATTGAGTGAAGAGTTTGTTAAGTACGGGTTTGAAGCTTTGTTTAGGGGACGAGAATACCTAGTAGAGCAGAACTTGATGCTCTTTAAACTAACTAGAGAGTCTATGAGGGGTTATGAGTCTATTCTTAAGCTAGAGAACCCGTCTCTAAACCTAGGAAGACTCATGATCGTTACAGGCAATGACGTAGTCGCTATAGCTAAGATAGTAGCGGGCGTGAGATACCAGAGTTACTACCCTATAACACCCGCATCTGACGAGAGTTTCCTCATGGAGAGGTATGAGCACATAGAGATAGACGGTGAGTCGATCGGGTCTCTCGTGGTCGTCCAGACTGAAGACGAAATAGCAGCCATAACTTCCGCTATAGGAGCGTCACTAGCTGGCGTGCGTAGCTCGACATCTACTAGCGGCCCTGGTTTTGACTTAATGATTGAGGGTATTTCATGGGCGGGAGCGAATGAAGTACCTATAGTCATAACCTACTATCAGAGAGGGGGTCCAAGCACTGGTCAACCGACGCGCGGGAGTCAGAGCGACTTGCTTAGTGCTGTCTTCGCCGGGCACGGGGAATTCGCTAGGGTAGTTATCGCGTCAGGAGATCATGAAGAAGTCTTTTATGACGTAATAGAAGCATTTAATATTGCCGAGAAGTTTCAGGTTCCTGTAATACATTTGCTAGACAAGTTCCTCGCGAACACGACTGTCACGATGTCGGTGCCTAAGTTAGGTGAGGTCTTAATAGATAGGGGTCTTCTGTCGTCTGGGGGGAATGGATACAAGAGGTTTGATTTGAGGTACTTAGTATCGCCGAGAGCGTTTCTGGGTTCTCCAGAAACCATCATGTGGTATACTGGAGACGAGCACGACGAGTTCGGGCATATATCGGAAGACCCTGAGGAAAGAATCGCGATGTATTCTAAGCGTGTCGAGAAGTTAAGGTTAGTGAGTGATTCTATGCCGAGTAATAAAAAGATAGTGATTTACGGTGATGAGAAGCCTGATTACTTGATTGTTGGGTGGGGGTCTGTTAAGGGCGTTGCGTTAGATGCTATTGACGTCTTGAGGACTCGAGGACTTAAAGGGGCTTACGCGAACGTTAAGTTGCTGTGGCCTTTCCCTTCTGATGAATTCAAGTATCTAGTTAGTAAGGTTCCCGCAGAGATGGTAGTAGCTGTTGAGCACAGCTATGGAGTCAACATAGCTTCTCTAGCTATGATGTGTACGGGATTCAAGATAAGTAAGGAGATAGTAAAGTATACGGGCAGACCAATTACGCTTGACGAGCTTGTTGAAGGATTAGATAGGGTGTTAATTAAGGGTGAGTCTAGAGTTACACTCTCGCGGGGTGCCTGACATGAGTTACAAGACAGACTTGTGGATTGATTGGTGTCCTGGTTGCGGAAACTTCGGTATTCTGACAGCTGTTATTAAGGCTTTTGAGGAGCTGGGGTTAGACCCTTCAAAAACGGTGGTCGTGTCGGGAATCGGGTGTTCGGGTAAGACGCCCCACTTTATTAAGGTCAACGGGGTGCATACCCTGCACGGAAGAGCTATTCCGTTCGCGACAGGCATCAAGCTTGCGAATCCGGAATTAACCGTAGTAGTTCACGGAGGTGACGGCGACCTCCTAGGTATCGGGGCAGGTCACTTCGTGGCTTTAGGTAGGAGAAACCTTGATTTAGTAGTTATCTTACACGATAATGGAGTATATGGACTTACGAAGGGGCAGGCTTCACCAACTCTCCCCCTAGACGTTAAGACCAAGAGTATGGTTAAACCAAACGTACAGAATTCCATTAACCCGATCGCGTTGGCCCTAGCTTCAGGCTATACATTCGTAGCAAGAGGTTATGCATTTGATGGTGCTCATCTGAAGAACTTAATAAAGTCGGCTATACAGCACAGAGGCGCAGCACTCGTAGACGTGTTGCAACCGTGCGTCACGTTCAATAACGTCTATACGGCGGAATTCTACAGAAAAGCAGTATATAAGTTAGAGGAAGTTTCTGGCTGGGATCCTGTCGTTAAGAGCTTAGGTGATGCTGACGCGAAGCTTACTCAAGCCTTAGTAAAGAGTATGGAGTGGGGTGAGAAGATACCTATAGGTATCTTCTACGTGAATCCCCACACGACCACCTTAGAGGAGAGACTAGCTAGACACTTGCGTAGGTACCCGCAATTAAGTCCAGCTAACTCTAAGATTGAAGAGAATGGTAGGCCAGTAGTAAATCAGGAGATTTTTGAGAGACTCTTCAAGGACTTCATAATTGACGTAGAGGGTACGTGATGTTTGAAAAGATGACGCACCTATTACGCTAGAGAAGGTGCTCAACTAAAAAGCAAATAATTTTAGTTTTATGAGTTTACTGAAAAAGATCGCTGAACTCAGGAAATTCTTGGTTGGTGTTGGGTGTTTACGGGGTTTGGGTTTCATATTGATTGATATCGACCCTTGGCTTCATTGACCTCAGACCTCCTTTCATTGGAGGTCTTATCATTGGTCTCCACTCTTTCAGGGTAACCCCAACTCGTAGCCCCTGCCTAATTCGGGTTCATTACTGTGGGGAAACCCCCACATACTGGCTTTAGGTGCCCACCTACTCGAGTCTTCACTACACACCCACATCGTGAGCGAGCTCAACCCACAATAAAATAACTTACATCAACCCCTTACAAACCTTCACGAAACCCGAGACAGCTACACGAGGCAATGCATGATGCTAGCGAGCGTGCAACGCGTGCTTTAACGACTGCGTAACACTACATAGACTAAGAAGGTTGTCAGGAAGCCTACGAGTAGACCGTACCACAGACCCTCCATGACGTAGAGGTAGTAAATCACTAGACTCCCTAGAGCCCATGAAATGAAGGCGCTCACGTTCCAACCTTTAAAGCCTTCACTTAGCTTCATCCTTGACTTGACGTAGTATTCGGTCCACAACACTATGCCGGCCGGCAACGAGATAGACGTCAACAGAGAAAGCCACTGGAGAGCGAACGTGTGTAGCTTAATGACTGCCAAGATCGATGTGAGCGCTGTCGCGACTAGGAGAACCTTCCCTCTATCAGTAGTTCTGCCAAGGGATTTGACGCTTAGAGACCAGGAGAGCGAAGCTGAGTAGAGCTGGTTATCGGCTGAAGTCCACGCGAGAAGGAAGAGTGTTACTACGGCAAGTAAGGAGAGACCAAGTTTTCCGTACGCACTATACAAATCCATGCCTGTGACAGCGGCCGGGATTCCTGAGAGCAGTATTATGAAACTCCAGAATCCGAGAAAGTTTATGAATGCGGTAAATATTGAGTCTAGAGGTCTCTTGCAGAACCTCTGATAGTCGAAGGAGAGGACTATGGAGCCGTTGACGAACGTTCCTAGAACTAGCCCGAAGACTGTAGGCAGGGTTGTCAAGTCAAATACTCCCATATTTGGCGCGCCCCACTTGGTAGTGCTCAGTATGACTCCAGAAACTATCAATACTACTAGGAGGGGAACACCAACGTAGGCAAGCTTAACCATGTGTTTCACGCCCAGGTATGCCGTAATAGAGAATAAGAGGGTCATGAGAACTGCAAGGACATAGTATGTGAGGTCAGGCAATCCTGATATGTAGATCAGCCCCTCAGCAACAACACCGATAGAGAATGCTAGCCATCCAACACTTACGATACCGGCCCAGAGAGAAGGCACTATTACTCCTGCCGAGCCATAGACTCTTTCAGCAGTTAACGCGTATGTCAGACCCTCTCTTGACGCCATGTAGCCAGAAAGCGATGAGAAAATGCCTAGAACAAAATTTGCTAGTAAAACACCGACTATGAAGGTGGTGAAGGAGAATGAAGCACCCCACCAAGAAGCTAAGTAAGGAGCTGACGGGTCTAGTGTGAGGCTAGCCCAGAGCATGACTGTCGCAACTAATGATAGCCTGGCAGCCAGAGGCACCGACGTGAAAACGTACTCTTTATCTACTTTCCCAGAACTCAGGGACATCACCTCGTTAAAGACATGCTAATCTATAGTGCCGAGTTTATAAATTTAAATTATCACATGCCATGTTTCGCTAGGTAAGAACTAAAGTAATTTTTATAACAAATATGTGAAATAGTAACAACAGCAAGAAAGTCATTCACATCCAAAAGCTATAATTAGGTGACTCTCTAGATATTGGTTACTTTAGTAGTGATGTGAGTTGGGGAACCTAGTCTGGAGTTTTGTGTTCTTTCTGCTAGGTTCTGTAAGCTTGTATCATGCTAACGTACTTGCTCTTAGGTTTGTGAGGTATGCAGTTAGCTGAATTGCTGATTTTAAGGTGTTTTGAGTGTTTTCGGGGTCGTGAGCAACTATGGCTTCGGAGGTTTATTTTGTGTTGCTAAATCATATTGGGGGTGGGTAGTGCTTGCCTAGATGTATGCGAGGTCCTTGGCGCTGTAGGGGTAGACCTCCTGTGAGGGTTGAGAGTAGACTTAATTTAGAAGAGGTTTTCTACTTGCCGGTGAAGGTCGTTAAGGGCTTACAACCTGCTGAGTTCGTGGAGGTTTATGACTACGAGGTTGAAGCTCTTAAGCTTGTTCACTTAGATGAGCTTTCCGTGGACGAGGCTTCTGCGAGAATGGGCGTTTCGAAAGCGACTTTCTGGCGTATACTTGAGTCTTGCAGAGTAAAGATAGCCACAGCCCTCGTTGAGGGCAAGCCACTAAAATTAGTTTCAAAATCTAGAGAAGGTGCCGGCAGGAGTACTGAAGCGTAAAGTTTATTAATTTTGAAACTAATTCCAAAATCGGTGACAAAAATGTGGTGGGGACTAAACCCGTGTCACGGACCACACCGTTATCTGCACCCCTGGAAGGTACTCAAGCATTGGTATCCGTGTATTCATGTGTCGCCATGGCTAAGTAAAGAAGATGAGATTAGGTACTTAGAAGAACTGAAGAAATACTTAAGTGACGTAGTGCTGAAGGAGATAGACCGAAGACTTCATGAACTTAAAGAGAGTTCGTAGCTCTCTTAGCTGTAGAAAACTAGAAACGATATACTGTATTTAGTTTTTGTTAGGCTCTATTAAGCTTTCTAGTTTAATGATTTTCTCTTTGAATAGTTAGTGTTGTTATTGCTACTACTATTATCATTGATATACCTAAGTACTGAATTAAGTTCAGGTATTCACCTAGTATTATTCTTGAGAGAATTAGTGACACTACTGGTTCTAGGGTTGTTATTAGTCCTGCGTGTGTTGGGTTAGTTGTTTTCATTCCTTCATAAAACAGGATTACTGCGAGACCCATACACACTACGCCGCCATACATGACGTAAGGTAGTGAGTCTATGCTTAGGGCGATCCCTTCAGATAAGCACAATATGATCGTTAGCGTTGCTGTTGCTGAGAGTGTTGATTGGACTATTATCTCATTTCTACTTAGTCCTCTCGCATAGAATTTTCTAGGCATGATTAACGTAGCAGAGTATGTTAGCGCTAGTGCTAGCCCTACCAGAAAGCCTTTCAGCGACGTGATCGCGAGTTCGGGATTGGTAGCTATGTAAGCACCTGCAAAGACTAATAAAGAGAGAGTTAAGTCTGTGAGTCGCGGGAGTTTCCCGCGAGTCAAGGATTCGACCAAGACAACTATTAGTGGTGCTATGTATATGAGTGCTGAAGTCAGCCCAACTCCGTTAACAGATATTGAGACGACATAAAGTATCCTGAAAGAAGCTATGACTAGAGAGCCGTAGAGGAACAAGTAAGGGTTTAGACGTCTTAACCCGTCTCTCAAGAATAGGGCTAGGAAGCATGTGCTAGCCAGCAACATCGAGTACGCTACCTGAAGGTATGTGAGTCCGTAACTCCTTGAGAGAGCGACTGATACTCCTGTTGTGCCCCATAAGATAGCTGCTAATGCAATTATCAAAGCACCAAGCTTCACACGCATCTAGTTAACCAAGAAACCCTTAAAAGAGGGATTATAAGTTAAGTTGTTCTCTTCTAACTTAATCTCCTCAAGCTAAGTAACTTAGGTCTTTTAAGTTAATTGATGTGAAGTTCTCATTTGGTGTCGTTTATGCAGGAATCTGAGAAAACCCTCTTGAGGAGTAGGAATCTATTCTCAATAGTGCTTGGAGTGTTCTGTCTCATCTTGCTGGTAAGCTTGGTAATAGTTTTAGCTCACTACTCGGTAGTACTAAAGGAGAGAGACTCGCAAATTCAAGCACTAACTAATCAAAATCTACAGCTCCAGCTAAACATAACTAATTATGAGATGTTAATTAATTCGCTTAACGACCAGGTTACTAGACTCACAAACGAGGTTAAGTATCTAAATAAGACTGTAGCTGAACTCGAGGCCCCGCAACTACATGAGGTAGGTTTCGAGTGGGTTCGGCACGAGCCGCCAGTGGGTCAACACTATATGAGTGTGAGGGGATCAATCTTTAACTCGGGAATTCAGGTGGCTAAAAATGTTCAGATGTATGTGTGGCTCTACAACGAGGAAAACACGTTAATAGGGAGCCAGGTTATTTACTTGGGAGACATACCCGGAAAATCTTACGTGAGCTTCAATGTGAACATATACTATAGTGGGAGTTGTGCAAGCTACGCATACAGAATCACGCATGAATGAGAGTCTACCAGCATGCTCAACACGATAATGATAAAAGACCAGTTCCCTAAAGCCAGAACAAATTTTAGCTAGATACAATTTTAGGGGGATTTGAACAAGAGAGGTGTATTAGTGCCCTAAAGTGGCACATACCACTCATCAATGTCTAATCAAAGATTTATTAGGTTTTGTTTTATGTTTTTGTTGGTTGGGCCCGTCGTCTAGCCTGGTTAGGACGCCGCCCTCACGCGGCGGAGGTCCGGGGTTCGAGTCCCCGCGGGCCCACCACTAACTAGGTTTTCAGTAAGCATGTAGTCCTGTAATCCCGTGATACGTGTGCTTAACTAGCGGGTCATACACGCCTCTGTAGGGATAGTCACTATCCTCAACCCCCTTCATGAAGGGGGATGCGTTACTATCGTTTAGCCGGATCTCGCTAGATTCATAGAATTAGAAGAGGGGAAGTTAGGACTTGAAGAAGTTACTGAAGCCCGTAAATTGAATGGGGTGGCTGGTTGCTGCCGTGAATCGCGGAGCAGAGGCATAACCCACCCAGAAAACTCACAAAACCTGGTGTAGGAGACGGAGGTATGTAGCCTTAAACCGGAATCATCACTCGCTGTTGGGTTGCTTTCTCGATGCACGCGTCATGACGCTAGTAGTCTGGGGGGCTAGGTCAGGTCTTTTAGACCTAGCCTATCTATCAGGATTATCCCTTTTTTCAGTGCCTCAATCACTAGTGGGTTCTTCCTGGCGAGGAGTTTACGAAACTCATCAAGCGTTATGATTACTGGCTCTATTAGTGGGTTTTCTTTCATACAATCATGTATCATGTCAAGCCTCTCAGTCGGTTTTTGAGAGATTTCCTCTCGCGTTATTATGAGAACATCTATGTCACTCCATTCATTGAAGTCTCCTCTCGACACACTGCCGTAAATTAGTACTGCTGAATTACTCAGCTTACGTATCGTGCACTCAGCGAATACCTGAGCCTTCTTAATGTATAAGTCACGCTTCCTTATTCTCTCCTTAATAACTTCCAAGCATTTTCCACCCACTTCACTACCTCCTCAGCCATAGTAATAGCTTCTAAAGACTCTTGACTCTTTCTCTGAGTACTGCTCCTCAGGAATGCCCTCACTCCAAACATCTGGGTACCTAGTCGGTATGTAGCACTTATTCAGTCTTATGCAGGACTCCCTGACGTCTTCAGGTACCTCACCCAATACATCGCCTAACTCTGAAAGAAGAGCTGGTAGTGAGTGACTTACACGCGGATTTCCTAACCCCCATAACAGTGCTTTAAGAGCCTTCTCTGCTGCCTGATGCGCCTTGAAACACGCCCAGCTGTAAATTATTCTTTATGACTTAAGTGTGGTCGTGTTTGTTTATGTATTTTATTTTGAGGAAGTGTGTTGCGCACGATATGCATGGATCATAATTTCTTATTGTCTGTTCCGCTATCCACTGCGCGTCTGTCAAGTTTAGTGTCGCTAGTTTATCACCTAATGTTAAGAGGTCTTGCTCTATGCTTGCTAGGTTTTGTGATGTCGGAGGTATTATGTTGGCACTAACTACATATCCTCTCTCGTTTATTTCGTACTTGTGGTAGAGCATGCCTCTAGGGGCTTCCGTTATTGCGGCACCTACACCCTTCCTAACTACCCCCTCTACGTAGGGCTGTTGAGGCTCTCTATAATTGCTGATGAGTTCTTCTAGCTCTAAGACCGCGTGATATACTTCGGCTGCTCTAGCTATTATTGACTGAAAGCTGTTTAGTAGGGGTGCTCCGTATCCGTGAGACTCTATAACGCTCCGAACCTCAGGGTCTAAGAAGTCATAATTGTTGTTGTATCTCGCGATAGGTCCTACGACGTAGCAACCTCTCTCCTTAAGTCTATACCTAAGTGATGTCGAGTACTTCGTCTGCTCTACTACGAGGCTATCCTCGAACTCGTCTTCAGAGATGTTGAGACCCTTACTAGATACTACCCTGCCCTTAAGTACCGGATACTCGCCCTCACCCCTAAGCGACACGAACTCTACATCTCTCTTTAAGTCGGGCATGGGTAACTCAAGCACCCACTCTAGCAACCGCCTTGCACACTCTCTTACATAGCTAAACTCCTTCAGCAACGGAAGTAACTCCTCCTTCTTAATAACCCTGTAAAAACCGCCGACCCTACAAGAAACTGGATGTACGGAGCGACCGCCCACAACCCTGATTACTTGATTGCCCCAACTCTTCAATCTCATGCCCTTCTTAATTATTTCCGGGTGGTCTCTAGCCATACTAAAAACAGACTCATACCTCAAGAAGTCTGGCGCGTGCAGCATGAGAACGTGGAGCACGTGGCTCTCAATCCACTCACCAAGATATACTATCCTCCTAAGCTTCTCTATCTCTTCAGGCACCTCAATACCCAATATCTTCTCTAGTGCTCTGCTAGAACTCATTATGTAAGCTATAGGGCATATACCGCATATTCTGGCAGTTATGTCGGGGACCTCATAATACTTCCTGCCCCTCAAGAACGCTTCAAAGAATCTCGGAGGTTCAAAGATACCTACCTCAACCCCAGATACCCTACCATCCTCTAACTCAATGAATAAGCTACCTTCCCCCTCAACCCTAGCTAAGTAGTCTACCTTAATGACCCTACTCATACTCTTCAATCACCTTCCTAAACTCCCTAGACCAATTAGTGAATTGCTTGAAAAGAAGCTGTATTTCTTTAGGCTTGATATTTAACTCCTTAAAGCGGGTGTTTAAGACCTCCGGTTTAGGATCTACCATAGGACCGTAACACCCATAACAACCCCTGCCATACGAGGGGCACAGAGCGCCACAACCCCCCATAGTGACTGGTCCTAAACACGGAACCCCCTTCGCGACCAGAACACAGACATTACCTTTCCTCTTACACTCAACGCATACGGAGTCAACAGGTAGTGTAGGTGTCTTGCCCTTAGACGACTGCAGAATGAAGGAGAGTAGTTGCTCTTTACTGACTGGACAACCACGTATTTCGTAGTCAACCTTAACATACTTCGAGGGTGGTTCCGCATACTTGAGTACTTCCACCCATTCAGGCCTTGGGTAAACATACTGCTTATACTCTTCAGCGTTAGCCCAATTACGGAGAGCTTGTATCCCGCCGGAAGTAGCGCAAGCACCTATAGCTACCAAGACCTTAGACTCTTCCCTAACCTTCTTAATAACCTCAACCTCATGCGGTGTCGAGATAGAGCCTTCCACAAAAGCCACATCATAAGGACCTGAACTAACAGACCTTCTAGCCTCATAGAACAGAGCAAACTCTACGAAAGAACTTAATTGCAGCAATTCTTCCTCCATATTAAGTAACTGCAGTTGACACCCGTCACAGCTAGAGAACTTATATACTGCTACCTTAAGTTTCCTCATATTTGATCAACCCAGAAATACCTACTTATGAACCAGAGAGGAAATACGGGACCATGCTTACAAACGAAGTAAGGACCCATCTGGCAGTGGCCACACAAACCAACACCACACTTCATTCTCCTCTCAAGAGATAAGTAAATCTTGTTAGTTTTGAATCCCCTCTTAAGTAGTTCTCGAACAGCGAACTTCATCATTATCTCAGGACCGCAGATGAAAGCGTACGACTCGCTAGGGTCCACGTCAACATGCTTTATCAGGTTTGTCACGACACCAACGTTACCTCTCCAACCCTCACTAGGCTTATCAACAGTCACATAGAACTCCGTGTTAGGGATTGACTCATAGTCACCGTACTCGTAGCTGAACATGAGGTCTTCAGGAGTTCTAGCACCGTAAAGAATGATTAGCTTCCCGACCGCGCTCCTATTCCTAGCTACCTCTCTTATCACAGGCCTTAAGGGAGGCAAGCCAATCCCGCCAGCAACCAAAACTATATTCTTGCCGTACGCAGCATCCATGGGCCACCCAATACCGTAGGGGCCTCTGAAACCAATTAAATCGCCCTCTCTGAGCAACTCGAAAGTCTTAGTAACAGAACCAACAAACCTGACAGTATGTGCGACAACTCTTGACTCTTCGTCTAAGTCGCTAACAGATATCGGTACCTCACCAACCCCGTGCACGTAGAGCATGTTAAACTGTCCTGGCTTGGGTAGCTCAAGACCGTCAGGTAACTTCACGTAGTATGTCCTAACATTCGAGGTCTCGACTCTAACACGAGCTATCGAAGCTTTAAGAGGGACTAAAGCCGCCGTGTATTTACCCACCCTTACCACCTCTCAGAACCTTCTTTACGGTCTCCCTCAAGTCTATGCCGGTAGGACACCAAGTAATACACCTCCCACACCCTACACACCCGTACATACCGAACTGCTTTATCCAGTAAGCAAGTTTATGGAGAACAAAATGTCTGTATCTAGCCCACAAATCAGGTCTGAAGTGTCCTCCAGCTACCTGACCGTAAGTGAAGTTCAAGCAACCGTCCCACACTCTGACTCTCTCGGCAGACCCATCAATTAACGGGACATCAAACACATCAAAACAAAAACATGTCGGACAAACCATGTTGCAGTTTGCGCAACCAAGACACTTCTCGACGATTTCCTCGTAAGTCTTAGACTCTATACGCAACTCGAGCTCTTCAGGCAACCCGTTTAACTCAAACCCAGCCCTAGCCTTCTCGCTAGCGTTACGCATCATTACCTCAAATCTCTCGTACGTGACGTCGTCAATAGGCTCTACCTCAAGTAAGTTAAGGAGTTTCAAGCCAAGCTCGCTGCCAGCCTCCACCACCAACTTATCATTCAGTCTAGTATACGCTAAGTCAAAAGAGTCCCTAGCTCTAGGGCCTGTATTCATGGTACTGCAGAAGCACGTGCCGCCAGGACTAACGCAATTCTCGACAACGAGAACCAAGTTCTTTCTAAGACTTGTGTAATACTCGTCAACACCTAGGAGAATCTTGTCAAGCACTTTAATAGACGCTAAATCACAAGGTTTTAAACCGAAAAACGCGATGTTACGCTCCTCATACGCCGGGACACTCACAACCCACTCACTAGAAACCTTAAAGAGAGTTAGAGTAGGTGGGTAAAGAAATCTCTTAGGCGAGTCTGGTCCGTGTCTATAAAAATCACCACTAACTAGCGAGTACTTACCAGGACTCTGGATATCTTCAACATCATGAGCGAGCTCCTCAAAAGAATTTAGTTCACCGAGTCTCAACACCCCGTCAACCACCTTATACCCGATAACTACGTACCCTAACCTCCTCAACTCACTAAACAGAATCCTCAGACTGACAGCCCTTCCTACGTAAAGACCTGTTAGTGACACGCGATATCACCAACTAACAAGCGATCACGTATTCTTCTCTAATCGCTATATTATGCCATTAGTAATATAAGCTTTAAGGTAACTCGTCAATTGCGAATTACTTTGAAAGCATACTGGAAACAAAACTTTTGTAGTTCTGGAAATCTATACTCTCTCCTTTCATGAAACACTCCTCATAATCAACTAATGTCTCATTCCTTAATCGATCTATAGAGAGTCTTATTCTGCAATCACCTGCTTCAAGCAGTTTCTCGTCATGAGTCACTAATATTACTTGCGCTTCACCTAAGTCACTACCTATAGACTCTATCAACTCCCTCAGCTTCTCAACTCTCTCAGGACTGAATCCGAGTGTCGGCTCGTCCATTATCAAGACAGAGTCTCTCAATTCTTTATTTAAGTCTCTCACCACTCTATTCAGAGCTAGCCTGTAAGCAAGACCTAAAGCAATTAACTGAGCACCGCTAGGCTGAGAAATCTCGCGTTCTCCGGCAACACCAGCTCTAACTCTCAACGCGGGCCTAAAATCACTTACTGAAGCCTCGACTAACTCCTGGTCTTCAAGAAGCTTAACGAAGTACTCCTGGAAATACTCCCTGAATCTCTCGTGCGCTAAACTACGAACAACATTCTCTATAGCCTCAACACCTTTATAAATATTGTCAATTAAGTAACCTCTAACCTTAGTAAGGACAGATGCTCTCGACTCAAGCTCTCTCAACTCATTACTTAACTCGACATACTTCTCTAGCTCCCTCTCTAGGTTATTTATCTTCTCAGTAACTTCTCCTAATTCCTTACTATAGCTCTTCTCCGCTTCTCTGATATTATTTAATTCGGTATTCAAATTGTCTGCAATCTCTTTATACTTCTTGAACTCACTATCAGCACTGCTGAGTTCCTCTAACACCTTACTTTTTTCTAGAGTCTCCTGCTCTAACCTAGAGACCTCTTCATGAAGTTCAGCAACTTGCTTCAGTTTAGGAATACTAGCTTCCACCTCTCTAAGCTCTCTCGAAATTTTCTCTCGCCAGTTACTTAACTCGTCTTTCTTCTTCCTTACCTCTTCTTTCTCTTTAGAGCGCTCGAGTAGAAGAAGCTTCTTAGACCAGAGTTCCCTAACTAGAGGCACTACCCTCATAGCAATCTCACGCATTTCTGCACGCTTTCCCCTCATTAACTCCTCACCGTATTCACGCGTTATTGATTGCTTACATAAAGGGCACATACCCTGAGCCACAATACCTCCCATCTCCAAGACCTCACCCCAAATCTCCCTAACTCTGTTCTTGACGTTCTCTATCTCAGCTTCCAGCCTAGATATGCACGCTAGAACGTTCTTTAAATCACTCTCAATGTTCTCTAATTTCCTATCTAGTTGCTCAATGTCTTTACTCACGCGAGACTCTTCACTCTCTAAACTCTGTACACGTGCTTGAAGCTCCTTAATAAGCTCATCAACACCCTCTACACTGTTCAAGCCTGCCTCCGAAAGAATCTTATAAAGCCTCCCCTTCTTACTCACTAAATCTCTTTCTTTTTCGTTAATGACCTTAATCTTGTTCCTTAACTCACCTATCTTAAGACTTAACTCACTCATTACATTAGTAAGCCTTTCTTTCTCCGCCTCTAGAGACTCACGACGAGCACGTAACTCGTTTAGTCTCTTACTCAACTCTTCACGCCAATCCCTCAACTCACTTAGTTTAGCCTTCACCTCATCTACGCTTATCTTCTTAAGGTCTCTTCTGCGTTCCTCTATTATCTTATTGATAGTGTCGAGTTCGCTACCGATCACCGAGCCCTTGCCTTTAGCTATCTTCTCAATATTGTTTAATGCTGCCATGTACTTATCTAGTCCTAAAACCCTATCAACTAATTCTCTCCTCTGTTTATCGTCAAGGACTAGTATCTGATGTATATTAAACTGAGGAACGTACATTACGTTGCTGAATACATATGTGCTCCTGCTTTTCCTAGGATCTTCTCTTAAGCCGAATATCTCGAGTATCCTTATAGTGAGGTCTTCTGAAGAGTAACTGTTACTCGATTCTATCTTGAGCGTGCCACCAGCACTACTAAATATCGTTATCTTACCTCCCCTATCACCGTTAAGCCTCCTCTCAATCAGTATTAGTTTTCCTTTATGCCTCACCAGTATTCTAACCATCGCTGAAGATGCGCCAACCCTCAGTAAGTCATCTCTGTAAGGACTAACAAAACCTGCGAAAGGATCACTACTTTTCTGTCCTCTAGGCAAGCCAAATAAGGCGTAGTTAATACCGAGTAGTATAGAAGTCTTTCCAGTTCCGTTATCTCCGTAAATGACTGTAGTCCCGGACGGCGGGAAGACAATTACCTCATCTACGTAACTCCTAATATTCTTTAACCTAACTCCCAGGACCCTCATTCCCGCGCACCTCACCAAGGAGGGCCTTCATCATATTACTGTTTATCAAGTCTTTCTCTAACCTAATCATCTTGCTAAATTCTTCTTCTATCTCACTACGGTAGTCAAAGTAGGCTGGGACGTAGACGGGTATGGGCTCACTAACGCTTAAGTCGGGCGTGTAGAGGTACCCCTCCCTATCACTAAGGCTTGGCAGTGCTTCTGCTGGAACACCTATGTTGCTCAAGTAGTCTATGTCGGTTCTGTGTTTAGTCCTTAAAGCTATTAATGTATTGAAGTTTGCTAGTATCTGCTTCTCAATCATGGTTGCTATCTGGGATAAAGCTATTAAGCCTATACCGAATTTCCTCCCCTCTCTAGCTAATCTAGCGAATATATTGTAGGGGCTTGACACTCTCTCGGGACTGAGGTATAGGGGCGCCTCCTCAGAAACGACAGCCACAACTGGCTTCTTCCTAGCTTCCTCAACCCCCGCAAGCATTCTCTCCTCAAAAAGCCTCCTCAAAACACTAATAACGACCATGTCACCGAGAGATAAAGGCAACTTAGAAACGTCGAGAACTACTACAGCTCCCTCATCAAGCTTACTTACTAAACCACCAAGATCTAACGAGCTAGGAGTCAAGTCAGAGAATCTGCCGCCTCTAGCACTTGACCAGGGATAGCGGGGAACCTTATCTCCAGGCGTCTCCTCAGCAGAACTAGTTAAGGCTTTAAGCAACGTAATCACTGATTGCGGGTCTTTAAGTATTGGCGAGACCTTAAATACCGAGTTCTTGTCGTCAATAACACTAACACCAACTTTCTTACCGTCAGTCGGTAAGCTCTCTAGTCTCTCACGCCACCCAAAAACTGACAAAATCATTCTCCTAAAATCTCTCAACCTATTAACGTAGATTCCAGCATTAACGAATATCTTGTAAATTCCTTTCTTCTCGCGTTCCCCCACACCCTCATACCTAACCACATTGCTAGTCACGAGTGGTATTAGAGCTAAGAGATTCCCTGTAGGTTCGTCGTTCTCGTCAATAAAGACTCTGACGCACGACTTATCAATCCTGTATTCCTCAGTCTGAGGGGTTTTCTTAAGACTAATAGACTCAACACGCTGAGATGCCTGAGCTTCGGACGCGTTCCTGATTAAGGTAGCGAGTATTGAGGTGACCTCCAGCAACTCACTAACGTCTCTCTCGAATAACCCTGCAGCGTTAATGACGTCATAAACGTTCACGCTCGCGGCGTCGAAACCTCCCTCAAAGCGCGTTGTTAGGGGTCCTTCCCGCAAGCTAGTAACTCTCTCAACGTTGGTCTTAAGCGTGTAAACGTAGACGCCCGAGTACGAGCTCCTTAATCTCTTGTTTAATTCTAGTGCCCTACTTAAAACATCTACGAACCCGCCCGAACTAGAGTACTCTCCGTGTCTATCAGCTATAATCCAGGAGATAGGGCTGTTGCCGGACCTACCCCACTGAGTTATTATGCCCATAACGCTCGTAGTCTTGCCAGAGCCTGTTTGACCAGATATGAGGACGTGCTTAGATATCATGTCATGAAGATTTAACCTCAAGCACGCACTCCTAAAATACTTCTCCGGCATGAGCTCCTTAACTGAGGCTATCCCGGCTCTGAGCCACGCGATAGGGACTGCATCATCCTCGCTCTTAGGTATTCTGCTACTTAACAAACTCATAATGAGTTCTGACTCCTCATCACCTCCCCTAAGGAGGAAGACGGGAGTGTCGAGAGGGGGAGGCTGACTAGGTCTCGTAACGACTTTCTTGACCTCAGTGCCAGACCTCACCTCTCTTATCTCGAAAATAGGTGTTGCCTTAGCTAATAATGTCTTCTCGACGCCGTAAGAGTATTGAGAAGACCCCTCCCTAGCGAGGAAGGAAGTTGCGGCTACAGGTATCTCTCCCTCGAACCCGCTCACCTGAAGTAGTACGTAGCCAGACTCGACCTTAACGTATAGTATATCTCCTATACCCGGTCTGTAGTTCTTGTCAGATATAATCACGTATGTCGTCCCATCACGCCAAGCGTAAGTGAGACCTATGCGCTCAACCACCCTAATCACCTGTACCCGTACCTCATGCGAGTTGTAGGGGAAAAAACCTGAACTAAGACGTCTGCTAACTCATTTTCTAGAGAACTACGTACTAGTCCTATTAAGGTGTCCTCAAACACTTTACTTTCTTCTTTGCTAAACCTAACTATTCTGTCAACCTCCATGTACCCGTAAGGAGGCTCTCCAACGAGCTTAGACCTAAGCCTAAAAAGCTCGTTGACTACCTCGTTTAAGACCTTCTTAACGTAGGTAGCTACATGGACGTCAAACCTCACAGCATCACTTACTGAGAGAATAGGTTCCGGCACGTGCAAGTCTAAAACAAATATATTCTTAGAATCTGGTGTTAGAGGGAACCTAGCAACATACACGCCGTTCTTGTCATAAACAACTCTATTCACTATCCTGACAATTTCTTTAACTAGTTTCCTTCTTTCAGGTATTAATAGTTGTTCTGTGAGGACCCTACACACGACCTCACCCCTACTAATGCTGGGGGTTGTATAGAGCCCGCTAGACACACTCACTGAGCTCTGAAAAAGTCTGTAGCTACGGGCTATGTTAGTGAACTTAGTTGTTTTAGAGAGACCTACAATACTCCATAAGAGATTCTTGATCGTCTCTACCTCAAGACCTGTAAGAGCAGAAACAATGTTTAAGCCGTCTACACGACCACTACTAGCTCTCTCAACAGCAAACCACTTTATTAGAGTGCCGTCTAGAACTACATACCTAGGCTTGAGTCCCGCTTCCTTAACACTATGTAGGAGTTTAACCGCGTAAGCTAACTCTATTAATCCTTCAATATATTTAGTGAATTTAGTAAAGAAAGCGGGTTCTTTCTTAAGTGAAGGTCTCACAAACTCTCTGACAAACCTGTTTATCTCTTGTGAGGCGATGAGGTCGTCGCCACGCCTCTCAAATAGTAGCGAGTCGCTGTTCGCGGACCTCACCTTAATCCTGAACTCGTATTTATCACCAGAAGGTTTTCTACTAGAATATAAGACCATATTATCTACCGAAGACTTATTCAAGACCTCATTAACTGTCAGTAATCTCCCGTCAGAGTTTCTTAGTAAAGCGCTAATCTTTATGGGGATTATAAAGGAAATGTCTGTTTTGTAGGGGTAGAAGCCAGCATCAACGAAGCCTACGGTGAAGTACTCGCCTGAGTTACTCATGTTCTCTACTTCATAGTATGACTTAAGTACTTGATCTCTCAACTTCACTAACTCATCACTTCTAGAACTTAAGTAGTCGTGTTTAAGGTCATTGATTATCTCACTAAGTATGTCAGCTAGCCTCTCTTGACTCACTGAACACCTCCTCCATCACCTTCATTAACTCCTTAAATAACTCTTCATAAAATTCGTCTTCACTAATACCTTCAGGTTTTTTCCTACCTAGGATATTAATGATCTCTAGTATTTTTTCTGAAGTTACTGTAAAACCTGATTTCCTGGCTAAGTCTTCTGCTACAGACCTCTCTATAGCTTCTATGTAGTCTTCACCAGGTCTTACATCTATCTCTACGGGTCCTCCCCTAGTCTTGAGTTCTGTGTTGAGCATGAGAGACACGTTCATGCTTTTCAAATCATTTCTCAAAATATCTGCTTCATATAAGAGCCTTCCGAGCTTACCTGACTCGACATTAGTTAAGTCAACTAATAAAGCTTTGAAATCGCCCTGCATATCCCTAGACAACTTCTTAATATGATTCAGAACTTCACTCACGTCAGTGAAAGATATTCTCTCGTATACTACCTCAACACCGAAATCACTCCACAAACTCTTTACTTTAGGTATTTCCTCACTCGGTTCAACAACTAAAAACCTCCTTTTCAAGCCCCTACTCTTAAGTTCGTGGGTTTCACGTAAGTCGTTTCTATCTCTGCCTACGGGCGCACCCGCGTACGCTGCTCTCAACCTAAACTCATGAGACAGCGGTAGGGGATAGTGTATATGTCCTAAAGCAACGTAAACCACTTTATCTGGGAGTCTCCTCAACCACTCATCACCTGAAATAAAGATCTTCCCGTACCTGCTTTCAAAGTCGCTTGGGTCGTAACCGTAAAACTTGACACTAGTGTGAGCCAGCACGATGACAGGCTTCTTAACCTCACTTATGTTATCGAAACGAACTCTACCCTCACTCAGCAACTTAGCTTCAAAGCCTTTCTTAAGCCCCGGCACGCCGTAGAAAACGTACTCTCCCAGTTCTAGAGGCTTCAGCAGGAGGCCTTCAGCATCTTCCTCATGTCTAGTCAAGTGTATTAAGCCAGCATCTCTCAGGATATGAACGAGATCACTGCCCTTAACAGAAACGTCGTGACTTCCTGGAACACTAACCACGAAAACACCACTGTCTCTCAATTCTTTCAATCCTATGATAACCTGCCTTAAGAAAAAGTAATTCTCGAGTCTAGGTCTCTCAAATAAGTCACCCGAGATTATTAAGTACTTAATACTGTTTTCCTTCACATACTCAACGATCTCCCTAAAAGCCCTGAGAGAAGCTCCTGAGAGAGGAGAGTCACTAAACGCGCCTATATGTAGGTCAGCAGTATGGACAAGCAATTTCCTCACTCCCTATATAAGATTTGAGCTATGAACCTATAAATTACTAGTCGACTCTAGTACGTAGTCTTCTGGAATGTTCGCAAGACTTATATAGGTGCACTAAAATCATATTATGGTGCACTAAAATGCACATACCAGACGGATACCTCTCACCAGCTGTTGCTGGAGTCACGTTACTTCTGACGTCAGGGCTCTTACTAGTAATTATACGCAAAATCTCGTCAGCGAAAGATTCTCTAAATAAGAAGATATCTTTGTTTACTGCTTTAAGTGCGGGGATTTTCGTCGCACAGATGATTGCCTGGCCTATACCGGGAGGTACTAGCCTGCACTTAGTGGGGGGCGCTTTAGCCGGGATACTAGTAGGTCCATGGCTAGGTATTTTATCTATGAGTTTAGTACTCTTAGTTCAGTGTCTTGTCTTTCATGATGGTGGGTTGACAGCTATAGGAGCTAACATACTCAACATGGGTGTTATCGGGGTTCTAGCTGGTTACGCTGTGTTTAAGCTCGCTTACAGAGTTAGTAAGAAAGTATGGTTAAGTGGTTTTCTTGCAGGGTGGCTTAGCTTAACACTAGCTGGGCTTGCATGCGGTATTGAGTTGGGAATTTCGTGGAACTCTACAATACCGATATACGTGATGGGTCCATGGCATGTAGTCTTAGGCCTTATAGAGGGTTTAATAACTGGTAGCGTAGTAGGTTACCTCGCTCGCAAATCTCCTAATATTATAGGGTGGTCTTGATGTCCTCTCGCAAAACACTCCTTACTTTATTCATACTCTTGCTGTTAAGCCCTGTCTTTGGTGTAATCTTAGCTGAAGAGCTAGGATATCACGAGCCTCTAGATATAGTGGCTGAAGAGTTGGGATTGAGTGAACTCGAATTCACTTGGACTCCTTTCAAAGACTATGCCGTGCCCGGGCTACCTGAGTGGTTAGGGTACATAATCTGCGGTGCCTTAGGAGTGCTAGTAATAGTTTCTGTAGGCTTCATAGTGAAGGCTTTAATAAGGCGGTGAAGAATTGAGTTCCGTAGTGATTAGGAAGTTTCTTGATACTGTTTCCGAGACTCTTGAAGTAATAGACTTGCGGGGCCAGATAGAAGTCTCTCCTGTTTTTATGGTGATGTCCTTCATTGTTATCGTATTGACTTCTTTCTCTACAAGCTTGTACGTAATAATCCTCACGTTAGTTACTTCACTCGCTATACTCGCTATCACGCGTGACTCAAGGAACTACTTAAGAAAACTTTCTTCAGCTCTCGTTTACGTGTTTCTGTTTTCTTTAGTAGCCCTAACACCATTCTTAACCGAAGACTTCGGGGTCCTCTACTTCTTCTACGTGCTTAGAGCTACTAGCACGACTAGCTTCTTACTAATCACGACTACAGTCTTAGGTTGGGAGAGACTGAGTGAGTTTATGAGGAGGCTTAAGTTGTCTGACGCAGCATTAGCCTTAATGATGCACATTAAGACAATCTCTGTTTTACTTCGTGACACCTCAAAAATACTCTTAAGTAGGGAAGCAAGGCTAGTTAAGAATAGTGGTGTAAGGAACTTACCAACATACGCTACCGTGATAGGGGACCTCATAATCCGAAGTAGTGAAAGGAGTAAGAGAACTCTCCTAGCTATAGAAGCTAGAACATTCGGCAAAGCCTCTGACGGATTAAGTTCCCACAAACCCTTCAAACTCTCAAAACTAGACATGCTAGTTTCTCTAGTAGCGTTTGTTGAGCTCTTAATATGCTTATGGGGTGAGGCGCCTTAGTAGTTAAGCTACAGCTAAAAAACGTGTGGTTCAGGTATTCTAGAGAAGAAGACTACATTTTAAGAGGTGTAGAGTTAGACCTAAACAATTCAGAACTCGTAGTGGTTAGAGGACCTAACGGCTCAGGCAAGACTACCTTAATCTTAGTAGCGGCCGGACTCTTAAGACCTGAAACCGGGGAAGTCTTACTAGAAGGCAAGCCAATATACGAGCAACTACCGCTAGCTAGGAGGAAGATAGGCGTGACTTTCCAAGACCCAGACGACCAATTCTTTAACGCTACCGTCTATGATGAAGTGGCTTTCGCGCTAAGACAACTCAAGATCAGTGAGTATGATGTAAGGACACACGTTACTAAAATTGCTCGCAAGCTAGGTATAGAACACTTACTGGGTAAACTACCCTATAGATTGAGTGGTGGGGAAAAAGTTAAGGTAGCTCTAGCTTCAATCCTAGTATACGAGCCTGAAATACTACTACTAGATGAGCCGACCGCGTACTTAACACCTGAAAACAAGGATGAGGTGATGAAGATTCTTAGAGAGCTTAAGGAGAGCGGGAAGTCCATCCTCATAGCCACGAATGACCCGCAAATCACTGAATATTCAGTAGATAAGACATTGAGAATAGTTAACGGTAAATTAGTTGCTGAGTGAATTACTTCTCAACAGCTTGTTCTTCTCCCGCTTCACCTGCGAGAGCGCGTCTCCAGCGGTTGCCCGTGGTTCACTCGCCTCTCTGCGGCGAAGCAGGATGCACCTAGAGTCCCTCCTCGCCAAGCTCATCGAGTTCATCCCTACATCAAGACCATGATTTACAAGGATTTATAAGCTTCCAAATAACCCAAATAAACACCAAAAAGAAAACAGCTCGTTTAAAGAACTACATACTTCACGACTTAATCAAATCATGATTAAAAATGTTTCTTAGTATGTTATAACAAAAAGCTTAACTGGATTCTGTCGTGCTTTTTGCCTGTTCCGAGATAGCGGTAGGTATTGAGGGCAGTGCTGGGAAGGCTTCCTTCATTCTCTGCTCCGCAACTACCTTGGCTTCTTCAAGTATCTTCCTTGCGTCTGGTGTCGCGTACATGCTCACGCCGCCAACACCTATCATCTCGCCAGCCTCCATTACGGTTTCCTGCAGGATGTCTTGTATCTCACCTAGCTCTATACCTATCTCAGGCAACGTGTTCTTTATCGCTTCTCTCACGTCTTTAACTACTCCTACTACGGGACCTAAGTAAGCAGCTATCTCACCGATCTCCCTTATTGACTCGATCCTCAAGCCTATCTGTTCTAGAGCAACCTGAACTAGGAAGAGGCTCTTAGCGACTTTCCTTAGTTCAGCTACTTCGTTGGCATACATCACTGCTCTAGTCTGGTCTTTAGATATTAAGGCGTCAACAACTTTCTCAAAGAGCTCCTTATCTCTAGCTTTAAGCCTGTCTAAGTAGACCTCAAGCCTCCTAGTCATGGAGTTTAGCTTGTAGTGAGCCATAGCAAGCCTGTACCTCAACGGCTTCTCCTTAACGAACAGCTCCTTAATATGGTCGCCCACACTCTTATCCTTCCCCTTCCAGGACTTCTCAAACTCCTTGAAGTTCGAACCCAAGTATACTTCACCAAAGAACGTCTTAAGACTAAGAAATACTTTTAAAGTATCAGGCTCTTTTCATACTCAGAGACCTGTAGAGATGAAGGTGTATGGGGTCTAATCACTTCCTGAAAGAATACCTTGACTGGACTCAATTAATTGAAGAAGTTGAAAGGGTAGAGCCTCTCAATACCGTGTCTTTGAGTGAAGGCATTAAGGGCCTCCTCATAGTAGGGATGGGAGGTTCCGGAATAGTTGGAGACGTAATATATTCACTCTCTTCTGAGATTCTTGAAATACCTGTAACGCTAGTCAAGGACTATCAGGTTCCTAAGTGGGTTGGTAAGAATTGGCTAGCAGTAGCTGTGAGTTACTCGGGTGATACTGTCGAGACTCTCACGTGCCTCAACGAAGTTATTCGTAGGGGGGCTCAAGCAGCTGTAGTAGCTTCAGGCGGCGAGATGATTAAGCTCGCTAAAGAAAAGAAGCTCCCATACATCGTAGTGCCTTCTGGCAGGACACCGAGGTCTTCGTTCCCGGCACTCCTGCTAGCAACTGCCAAGTTACTCAAGAGTCTCGGAATAGATTTAGGCGTGCCGCGAGGAAAGCAACTAACAGAATTTCTTAGGCGTGAGGACACATCAAGACTAGGTTATGAGTTAGCTGAGAAGTTACTAGATAAGATTCCAGTATTTGCGAGTTCGGTTAAGTACTATCCCCTAGCTTTGAGAGCTAAGGACGAGTTTAATGAAAACGCTAAAGTACCTGCTAAGGTCGAGACTTACCCCGAGGGGTTTCACAACGATATAGTCGGTTGGGAAGCGTGGTTTGGGTCTTTCAGCGTGGTTCTCTTTAAAGAAAGCAATAATATAATCCTAGAATTCCTTAGAGAGACTCTATTGAGTGCTGGCCTGGAAGTAATAACTTACGAATTGAGTAATGCTTACGTGGAGGAAATAATAAAGTGGTCGCAGGTAGTAGGCATCGCTTCAGTTGCAGTAGCGATGAAGCGCGGTCTAAATCCTAAAGAGACTAAACATATACGTGAGTATAAAGAGTTTATCAAGCAAAACATATCAGTTACTTTATTGAACTATCAGAAAGATGAGCAAGTATAGTGAGTTAAAAACCTAACTATCGTTTAGAGTAATGCTTATTTAACTCTTTAACATTTTATAAGTTGAGGTGAATTTGTTGACTGAGTTACGTCCGCTAGTTAAGGAAGCTTTACTATCCGCGTACGCCGGAGAATCCATGGCTCAATCAAGGTATAGAGCTTTCGAAGAAGTAGCTGAGAGAGAAGGATTTAAGAACGTAGCTAGGCTATTCAGAGCTATAGCATTTGCTGAGCAAGTACACGCACGTAATCACTTAAAGAGGATGGCTTCCGTAATGTCTGATCAGAAAGCCTGTGGTGGTGCACCGATAGGACTTGGTAGCACATCACAAAACCTCAATCTAGCGATAATGGGTGAGGAGTTCGAAGTAAGTGAGATGTACCCCACGTACGTAGCGATAGCGGAATTCTATGGCGACGAGGCAGCAAAGCGAACTTTCAGGTGGGCGTTAGAAGCCGAGAGGATACACGCTGAATTATACAAGAAAGCTAAAGAGCACGTAGATAAGGGCGAAGACATGCCTTTAGAGGGTAAGGTGTGGATATGTCCAGTGTGCGGGCACACACATGTAGGTCTTGAAGCGCCGGAGAAGTGCCCCGTCTGTGGAGTTACCCGAGATAAGTATGTTGGTTTTTAAACACGAATTCTTAAGTAGTTAGTTAAGGTCTACGTAATTAACTTATTACTCTCGTTACTATTTTTGGTAAGGTTCGGCGAGATGCTACTAGCTAATTGGAGACTCGTTAAGGAGCTCTTAGAAACAGTTGATGTTGCTCTAGAGGTAGTTGATGTTAGAGACCCCTTAAGTACTAGAAGCAAGAGATTCGAGAGACTCTGTAGTGGGTTAGGGATCAAGTATGTGGTAGTGTTGAATAAATCGGACCTCGTGCCGCGTGACGTGGTACGTGCTTGGATTAAGTATTTCGAAGAAGTTGAGGGTATGAGGGCAGTGCCTATCTCGGCTCAGAAGAGGCTAGGTACACTCAAGTTGAGAAAGATTATTAGGAGACTTAGTGACAAAAAGCCGTTAATAGTGGGAGTTTTCGGCATGCCTAAAGTAGGCAAGTCAACGCTCATCAACACTTGGGCAGGCAGACACGCAGCCAGAACGTCCCCCTATCCCGGAACACCTGGTTACACTAAGAAAGCCCAGCTATTTAACGTGGGCGGCGGAGTCTACCTACTTGATACTCCAGGGATAATACCTGTTGAAGGAGACGAGATAGAAGTGACTATAAGAATGAATCCAATAGATACTATAAAAAATCCAGTCGCTACAGCAGTAGGTTTGATAAAGAGAATAGCATCTCACAACCCCAAAGCATTTAGAGAGGCTTACGGAATTGACAGTTCTGACCCTGACATCATATTACGGGAGCTGGCCTTCAAAAGAGGGTGGGTCTATAAGAGTGATAAAGAACCAGTAATTACTGAATCAGCAAAGCTGATTATTAGAGACTACCTAGACGGGAAAATAAGATTTTACGTCTTACCCCCATAGAATTTGAGTTCAGACCTCATGTTAGTTGATGTGGCTAGTTGTCAACCCTCAGTATCACAGGCCTTAGACCTCCGTTTCCCGTCCTAGGTTTTTCTAGGACGGGTTGTGCCTCTACCCCGCGGTTCACCGTGGCTACTAGCCACTCCACGCGGAGGTCATGGACACCCTTCAAGCCCAACGGCAAGGGACTCACATCTAGTTCTATCTTTAGGGTAGCTTGAAGTATCTCTCATCATCATGAAAAAATCCTACAAAACCTTTATGAACCTAACACACTAAAACAGTTGCGAACCCTTTCATCATAGGTCTTGTCATCATCCTCCACTCGTTCGGGGCAACCCACGGCTCGCCCTCATAGATTTCATCGGGTTCATTACTGTGGGGAAACCCCCACATCCTGGCTTTAGACGCCCCACCTACTCAAGTCTTCACTACTTACCCATACTGTAGGCAGACTCAATCAAGCCTCCACGAAACCCAAAACAGACACACGAGGTGTTGCTTACAACCCGAAAGCCTTGTCCTTTTAGGGCGGGGAGGAGGTCAGGTTAACCGGAATAAGTAGTTTAGCCTTCAACTATCTTCAGTATAGTGTCTTTGTCTAATGTGCTTACTGTCAGGTACCTCTCGCTCAGCATCTTTAAGTCTTTGTTGTCTCCTTGTATCATGACTGAAAATAGTCTAGCGTTTGCTTGCTTTAGTTTTCTTCTTAGGGTTGTCACAGATAGGGTGTCTTCACCGTCTGTTATGACTACTATATCGGAGTCTCTCTTTATTAAGCCACTACAGATTATGTCGTCGCAGGCAGTAGTTATAGCCTTAGTTATGTCTGTTCCTCCGCCACTCTTAACCCTGGCTAAATTTCTTATGAGATTCAAGAACTCAGAAAAGCTTGCTTTCCTAGAAATTCTTATTAAATCGTGTGGAGCTCCATCAAAAAACCTTAAGTAAAACTCACGTACCTCTCTCCTAGACTTTATGAGTAAAGCTATAGCTGTTGCTTTAGCCCACTCTATCTTCTCTCCCTCCATACTGCCAGACTTATCCGTAAGTAGGTAGAGAGGACCCAAGGACTTACTGATCTTCTTGTCGTAGAGCAAGAGCTTAGACTCGGCATAACTTAATAAGAGGTACTTACGAGGAAGTGCCAGCTGCGCGGGGACTAGTCTCTCCAAGTCACTACCTAAGTCATAACCGTTAAATTCGCCTCTATTGAATTTCTCATATTTTTTCCTAGTTTTCTTGACGACGTCGGGCACTAGTGAAAGAACCTCTAGAATTTTGCTGACGTCAGTCATTCTAGCAAGCCTTAAAACCTTCTCAGCATCCTCTTCTAAATCAAACTCGCTCCCAACACCTGGCTGAATCCCTGTCGTGTAGAGGCGCTCAAGCTTCTTCATAGTCTCGACTTCTCGCGTCACGCTCTTTAAAGATTCTCTCAGCACAGACTTCAGAATCTCGTTTTGAGATCCTCTTAACTCCTTCACATCAATTAGTTCTTTCTTATCTTCAAGTAATTCGATAAAGTACTGGAGTATAGCGATTGTCGTGAGTGTAGATATGAAAGAGTCTAGTATTGTATGTTTCTTAATTTCCAGCAACTCTCTAGACTCGTTCAAAGCCTTGACTAGACTGTAGTGTAAGTTGCTTGCCTCAGGACTCTCGCTTACTAAGGCGTGAGGCAAGTAGAGAGTATAGAAGAAGTCTGTAGCTAGTTCAGTAGTAATAAATTCTTTTTTCAGTCCTAGCTTGGATGAGAGCTTGATTATTTTCTCTCCCCTGTACCTAATTACTGGGTCTTCATAATCAACTCCTAGCAGAAAACCTCTACTCAACTCGACCGACCTTCCTGCTGACGATCTCCACGATGCTATCTATTAGGTGTAGCACGTCTTCCCCCAGTCTAAGAACTTGAGAATCCTGTGATTCTCTAATAATGTTGATTACCTTAGCTTTAGTTATTTCCAGCTCTCTCTCAATATTCTCGAACTTAGCTGCAACGAAGGAACTCTCTATGTTCTCTAGGGACTTCACATATTGAAGTAGTTCCCTTAAGTTAGCTCTTATCTCACTCAATTCTCTCACGTACTTGAAGGGAGTCTTCAGTTCTTCAGCCAAGACTGCACTGACCTTCTCTATATCTTCCCAGTCTCTCACGGCCACGTACTTGATCGAGAGTAAATCTTCTTCTACTGCATAAGTCCTGCCGTTCAGTATAGCGTTAGCTGCTACAATCTTTAGAGACTTGCCTTTACGTCTATCAGTTAAGTGAATGCCCCTACTCTCTAGAGCGGCTAGAAGCCTCAGCAACTTACTCTCAACGCCGCTTAAGTCTACATCAAACAATCTCTCGTTAATCTTCTTGATTTCTCCTATACTGAGTAGTCTGCCGCCGTCCCCGCTCTTAAGACTTAACGAAGCCTGTCTCTCTAGCTCCCAAGAAGCCCTCAGCAGATTTCTCCATAAGTCTTCTTGAACGGGTCTCACGAAATGTCTTAGTAGGAACCTGTCATAAACAGACTGAATCTCAGGGTCTTCAGGCACCTCGTTGCTGGCGCCAAAAAGAGTCCATAAATCTACTCTCAGTTCCGTGAATCCGTCGTAGAGTATCCTTTCTTGAAGAAGTGTATTGAGAGCGTTCAAGATGGCTGAGTTAGCCTTGAATATCTCGTCTAAGAAAGCTATCTGAGCGTCAGGCAACTTACCTGAAGTCAACCTAACGTACCTACCTTCTTCAAGTGCCCTAATGTCTAGGGGTCCGAAAAGCTCTGAAGGCTCTGTGTACCTAGTCAGCAAGTATTTGAAGAACTTGGCGTTAAGTAGTTCAGCAGCCCTCCTAACCAAAGCTGATTTAGCTGTATTATGAGATAACAAACCATTAGTGAAGAACGCGTGAGTTCCGGGCACGTGGAAATCATAGACCCTCACCAACTCCTCAACACGTCTCACAAACTTGACGACGTCCCAATCGAGACTACTCTGGAGACCCTCACTTAACTCAACAGGCTTAATTAATGAGATAAGCCTGCGCTTCTTACTTTCTGACATAAAGCCTACCTTAGTTAAGAACATTCTTAAATCTCTCCAACCCTCTACTATAAGTTCGTAAGAATCACAAGTGCTTAAGTTATCTTTACAGTCGAGAATAGTTGATGAAATACCACTACGTAACAGCAACAACTGAATTCCTTCTAAGAATAATCTACTCCTGCTTCTCAAGACTAGGCGAGGAACCTCCCCACCCACCACTAAATCAGCACTCTCAAAAACTCCTCTCAAGAAAGCTTCAGACACGCTATTAGGCGATAAAAGTATGAGTCTAGGCACACGCCCGTTCACGGAATCAACAAGTAACTCAAAGAACCTGATTAAGCGTGTAGATGTGCACTCAATCATTAACTTACTCGCTGAATCAACTGAGCAAGTCTCCGGGCCTAAGACCCCCTCAAGCAAGTCTGTTAATTTATGGAGTAAATCGACTCCGTTACTCCCTCTTTCTAAGCCTATTGACTCGCTACTCAAGAAGCGACCGCGAGTATAGAAAATCCCTAATAATTCGGCAGTCTTTTCATCTAACACTCTACTCACTCTAAGACCATACTTCATGATAAGATGTTCCACGCCGGGTATAGGCACGTAGCTAGGAGGAGAAGACAGCTTATTTAGAATCCTCACTTCATCGCCTTTCTTAAGGTCTCTTAGCTCAACCCAGCCTCGCCTAGTCATTACTGGGTGGTTAATAGTCCCTCTTATTCTGAAGCCTCTCTCAGTAATTATTTCGTAAGTCTCCCACACGTCATACACGTGGAGCTCAGTAGCTCTGCCGGAAGGGAAGACCGAAAGACTTGTCGTGTAGATTCCGGGAGCTAAGTTCTTAGCTACGTCTTCTATGTAGGAAAGTCTCCCATCATCAGAAGATATTATAGTGTCTCCCGTGACGCAGCCAGGCTCTCCAATGAGGATTGCGTGTTCTCCCGTAAGTAGAGCGAGAACAACTACTCTAGACTCCTCATCTCTACCTACGAAAGGCCTCCTCAACTCCTCCTCAAACTTCTGAACCTTAGTAACTACCTCATCTACCCTCAAGGTTTCAGCATCTCCTATACTAAACTACAGCACAACACCGAATAAATTAATGTGAGCCCTGCCAGAGGTTCGGCTTTTAGAGGACCTCATGACCTAGCGGTGAGTTCTCTTTCAGCACACTTACATATCTCGTAATTTAAGGACTTAATAATTTGATCTGCTAAACCCTCTTTTCTCAATACGATACAGAAATCGCAGGCTAGACCTCCAGAATTAGCTCCTTTTATAGCCAGCTCTCTAGCTTTCTGATCTATTATGTCTTTAATTCTCGGTATGTTAGCCAGCTTCTCTAACATCTTCGGCTTTCTTCTTTTATTCACCACGTAATTAACGAGTGGTTGAGAAATACCTAGCATGCGCGACACCTCTAGCTGAGTCAAGCCATAATCTCGTACTAGCTTCTCAGCTAAGTAGAGCCTGAGTGAAGGCAACACATCTCTAACATAGACCTCACAGTAAGACCTCATCCAATCACCAATAACTTAATTATTATTAAGACTTATATATCTTAAGTAGGCAGGCGCAACTCCATAATTATACTTGAGAGTGCTGTTCACTAAATCAAATCTGCCCTTCAAACACCACAACCCTCTTAACGTTCTAAGCTCTAAAAGTATATTTAAGACAATATTCAACGCTAGATTTAGGATGTTTAATGAGGGTAGCTGTTAAAGTAAGCGAACTTACGAAGAGATTTAGTAACAATATTGCAGTAAATAGAGTTAGTTTTGACGTTAAGTTTGGCGAGGCTTACGGACTTCTCGGACCGAATGGTGCCGGGAAGTCAACTCTACTTTCAATGATTATTGGTGTGATCGAGCCTGACGAGGGAACTGTTGAGATACTAGGCGGTGAAGTGAAAAATCCAGAGATTAGATCTAAAATTAATTACTGTCCTCAGGACCCAGCTCTATATGATAATCTAACTGGTTTAGAGAATCTAATGTTTTATTCTGGGTTATATGGAATAACAGGGAAGAAAGCGCTTGAGAGAGCTAAAAGACTAATAAAGAGGGTAGGATTAGAAGGATATGCGAATAAGCCGGTAAAAACTTATTCCGGCGGGATGAAGAAGAGGCTGAATCTCGCCGCCGCATTAATAAATGAACCGAGCATCCTCATATTGGATGAGCCTACAACAGGTATGGATCCGCGGGTGAGGAGAGAGGTCTGGCAATTACTAAATGAAATTAAGGGTTCAGATAGAGCGATAATATTCTCAACGCATTACATGGATGAGGCTGAGGTCCTGTCTGATAAGGTGGCTATTATGGATTCCGGTAAGATAATAGTTGAGGGAAGAACTGAAGATTTAAAGAAGCGCTATGCTCCTAAGCCTGTGATAAGCATTGAACTCCTTAACTCAAGTGACCAGCATAAGGCTAGAAAAGTACTAGACAGATATCTTGAACCAGGAGATATTGTAGTGACTGACTCTTCTATAAGAGTATATCATGAGGATCCAGATACTCTTCTACCTCAAATATCTCTTGACCTCTTCAAGATCGGAGTTAGAATAGTTTCTGTAAGGATTGTTAAGCCGACGCTTGAAGACGTTTTCCTAAGGTTAACTGGTAGGAGGATTGAGGAGAATTGAAGACTAGCGTAATTAAAGCGCTTATAGTGAAGGATTTAAAGGAGACTTTTAGAGATAAGAATGCTGTCTTCTGGATGATTGCTTGGCCGCTAATATGGCTAGTTTTAACAGCCTACATTCTTATTCCTCCTGGATTAGACCAGCCTAAGAGTATGAGTCTCGGACTAATTAATTACGATGTATCCTCAAGTTTTCCAGTGAATGGCTCGGTTCTTGTCAGAGCTTTGGAGGAGGCCCAATATAAGGGTGTAAAACTCTTTAATGTGAAAATCTATGAAGACAGAGCCTCTCTAATTGAGGATATTAAGAAGGGAAGAATCGATGCAGGCATTATAATACCGGAGAATTTTGGTGAGAACCTGACTTTAGGACAGGCCGCTTTAGAGGTTTATGTTGGCGCGAAGAGTGTGCAGTCTGCCCAAATTAACCGCTACATGCTAGAGAAGTTCATAGAAGAATTTAGCAAGGTTGCTTCTGAGGAGAAGATTACTTGGATGATGAAATTTATTCCAGAGGAATATGTTCCCTTAGATATCGTTGAGAGATTTTTGAGGGGGCTAGCGAAACCAATAAACGCGACATTCATTGAGGTTTTACCTGAAGCATTAATTTCCAGAGAGGCTTGGATTGGCTGGTATACTATCGGAGCCATAGGAATGACTATGCTTTACAGCGGATTAAATATAGGCTCGACAGCACTACTAGAAGAAAAACAGAAAGGTTGTCTACGCAAGATACTAGCGTCACCAACCACGCCATCTGAATTAATACTTGGAAAGATCTTGTCTGGCATTTTATCCCTCTCGGTCATATCAGTTGTTATAATCGTTTTCGGCGTGTTTGTCTGTAGAGCAAAAATTTACTGGAACCCGCTCCGCGTAGAACATTGGGTAGTGCCAGCAATGTTTTTAGTTCTGGCCTCATTATCTCTTGGGATGGGCTCTATACTATCATTGGGGGTAAGGAGCGTTAGAGGAGCTTCAAGTCTAAGCGTGTCTCTAGGTTTAATACTAGCTTTTCTGACAGGTATATGGTTTCCAAGAGAGTGGTTTCCAGAATGGATGCGCGTATTAGCATATTACAGTCCGGCGACATGGGCTGTAGACGTCATAAGATACGTGATTGTTTTTGAGGCTGAACCTGCGGAAGTTGCTCATTATATTATTGGAGCTACCCTAACAACACTTGTAGTACTATTTATTGGTATAGTAATTTATGAGAAAACGCTGAGAAAATATCTCGAAAGATAACTAAAAGCACGTAACGTAAGACTACTTTAATCATTAAGTTTAAGCTAAAAGATGAAGTCCTAGGGTTTGGGTTTCATGTTGATGTTTGTTGGAACCTTCGTGATGTATTTCATGAGTCCTCAATTCTTAATCTTTGGGAAAGCTGTCGTTGGCTTCTCTTACGCTACGGCTTTCCTAACTTACCAGAGAGCAACTTCGCTCAGATATAGTAGTAAGATGCAGGGTAAGTTGACGTCATACGCGTTATTAGTAGGAAACTTAAGCGCAATGATTGCTACTTACCCTTAAGACTTACCTTAAACTCTATCGGACTAAAAACTTTCTTAGAAGTTATGATGATCGTGACACTAGTTATTAGAGCGCTTCTTTTATTCAGTCACTAAAGATATTGGTTTGAACGCGCGTGACGGCAAACTAATAGAAACTTTAAGTCACTTCAGGCACTTAATAAGAGACCCACATATGTGGGGGACTCAGCGCAGCATCTATAGCAACTTATGGAGTTACGCTAGCTTATCAATGTGCTTGGGGTCAGAAGCTACTGAGAGAGTCGTTTGGGTTGAGTTTAGAGGTAAGTAGTCAGTACTTGATGATTCTCGCATTAGCGTTCACACTCACGTCACCTGTGGCGGGTTTCTTAAGTGATAACGTATTAGTTCGCAGGAAGCCGGTAATAATTTTAGCTACGCTGACTTCTACAGTTTCGTGGGTATTAATGCTCTACGCTACTTAAGCGTCTAGTAGCGAGGCTTTACGCGCTTCGCTAGTTTTGTTAGGTGTTGCTTCAGGACTCCACATAGTAGCACTTCCTATGGCTAAAGAAGGCTATGACGCAAAATACTCCGCAACCTCGGTAGCTTTGTTTAACGTGATACTCTTCTCGACAACAGCAGTAATCCAGACTATATCAACTCTGTTAGACCCGCGTTGCTCAATAAGAATATAATGTAATAATAGCAGTAGCCAGCGCAACGCTAGTAACTATGTTTGCACGTGAGACGCTGAAGAGAGAGTAGTTATCGGGACTAAGCATGGATACTTAATGAGAAGAGTTTATGGTAGTTAAGTATGGAATCTCTACTTGTGCTAGGCCTAAGCTAGTTGCTTCCCCAGCTACTCAGTGGGGCCGCGGGGATTTGAACCCCGGACCACGGGGACCCGAACCCCGCATTCTACCAAGCTAAACTACGGCCCCGAACAATAAGAAGGTTAGGGAATATAAAAACTAAAACATAGCGTGGGTTAGGGGAAGAGTTCTCACGTTACTTAGGTAGAGTTATTTTTTGTGGGCTAGACCTACAAGGTCTGCAATTCTTGTGTAACCTAACTCACTAACCCATTCTCTTAACCCCTTCAAAACTGAATCTATTATTTCTTTAGGTTTTGTTGAGAGTGCTGAGCCTATTTGAAGTGCTTTAGCTCCAGCTAGTATGAACTCTGCGGCTGAGACCCAGTCTACTATTCCGCCAACCCCTACGATGTCTGGCTCGTATTCTTTATAGACGTCGTAGACTACCTTGACAGCTACTGGATGTATCGGGGGACCTGACATTCCTCCGAAGACGTTACTGAGTACAGGTTTTGCTGAGTATACGTCTATTACCATCGCCTTGATGGTGTTGATTAGAGTTAATGCCCTAGCACCTCCCTCAAGCGCCTTACCGGACGACTTAACGTAGTTGTCGCTCAGACCTAGCTTAGCTATTACTGGAACACTACTTAAGGAGCTTACAGCTTTAACGACTTCGTAAACATTTGTCGGGTCACTCCCGATATCGAGTCCGTAACCCTTCGTGTGAGGGCATCCGAGGTTCAACTCAAGCATGTCCGCGCCTGAATCAAGAGCTACTGTAGAGACTTTAATGAATTCCTCTAGACTTGAGCCGCCGACACTGACTATAGTCACTAGATTTAACTCCTTGCCTTTCTTCACTACCTGAGGTAGTAACTCGATACCTGGGTTAGCTAAGCCCACTGCATTTATGTATCCGCAGTTCTTCAGCTTAAGTATTATTGGCGGCCCATAGCCTCCTCTCGGTTTCTCAGTAAATGTCTTAGTTACTACGGCTGCTAAGCCGTAGCTGGCTAACCTAACTATGTGTTCTGGAGTAGCTCCTAGAATACCGCTAGCGTTCATTAGGACGTGCTTAAGCCTCACTCCAGCTAAGGTAGTGCTTAAGTCTACATTATGACTTGAGATACTGCATCACCTCCTCGCACTTAAATGCTGGTCCGTCAACACACAGTAGTTTATCAGTGTTGGGGAGGACGCAAGACCCGCAGAGTCCTAAACCACACTTAACGATAGTTTCTAAGACTACGTAGGTATTGAGCCCGGAAGTAACCTCACATAAAGACTTAAGCATCCCCTTAGGTCCGACGCCTATGATTAAGTCATACTTATACTTATTAACTAGTTCTCTGGCCAGCTCTGATGCCAGCCCGCAATAACCGACACTACAGTCTTCAGTAGCTATGTGTATATACTCAACACCGCTCATTATGGAGCCTAGGTTGAAGAGCTCACTCCTCTTCTTAACCCCCCAGACAACCTCGAACCTACAACCCCTAGAAGCTAAGTATTTAGTTATGTACGGCGTTGGCGCGACACCCGAGCCGCCCACGACGAGGAGAGTTGAGAATCCTTCAACTATGTTTAGAGGCTTGCCTAGAGGACCTTTAAGACCTAGGTAAGACCCCGGACCAAGTCTGGACAGGGCGTTAGTGCCAGCACCCTTAACTTCATAAATGAATGTTATGGTCTCCCCGTCGTAGTCAGCTACACTCAACGGTATTTCGTCAACGCCTGGCACCCAAACCATGAAGAATTGAGGCGGTTCAGGAGTCTTCAAACTATGGAGAGGCTTAATCTTAATCATCCGGAACCTATTACTCAAGACATTATTTAGATAGACTCTAGCAGGCGTTACTGAGTGTATATGTTCGTGCTGACCCTCATCACCTGAACGCGGAGACCAGACCCTACTCACTGAACCCGCTAATATATCGTATATAACGCTTTATAAGCTCAGTAGAGTTATGAGAGAACGCGATTCTCTCCCCACGTAAGCAATACAATATTTTTAGGTCTGCTTGAGGTATTCATGTCTTGAGAGATGTGGTGAGGCGATGACTTTATCTATTACTAACATCTTCTTGGTCATCTTGAGCGCACTGGCTCCTGTATCAGAAGTTAGGGGGGCTATACCCTTAGCGTACGCCATCTCTCAAGACAGTAGTGTTAGGTGGTTGCTGATCATCTTGGCTGTTTTATGTAACTCTTTAATTCCTTTTGTAGCTCTAGAGATTCTTCGGTTTCTAGAAAACTCATTACTGAATTCTAGTAATAGATTAGTGAAGATAGTTGCTCGCTTATACTCTCGTTTAGTGTGTAAGGCTAGGAGAGAGGGTCTTAAATACTTAGGTAAGTGGGGTTATTTAGGTCTAACAGCATTTGTTGCGGTGCCTTTACCAGTAACGGGAGCTTGGACTGCCTCACTAATTACTCATGTGTTTGGCTTGGATAAGTTGAGAGCGTCACTAGCTATAGTAGTTGGGGTGTTGATAGCTTCTGTCATAGTAGTGTTAGCTATGGAGGGGGTTATAGCCTTAATAAACTTGTTATAGGGTCTCCTAAAGAATTAAAACATTATAAGAATAACTCAGTTAATTAGCTGAGTAAAGTCATGTTCAGTGGGGAGAGATGCCTGTACTGAGGTTAGTGATTGAGGGTATTGTTCAAGGAGTTGGCTTCAGACCCTTCCTTCATAGATTAGGACTGAGGCTAGGCGTGAAAGGTTATTTAAGGAACGTCGGTGGTTCAGAAGTTGAGGTTGTTGTTGAGGGGGATTACGAGACTCTCGCGAGCTTCGTTAAGAAACTAATGAGTGATAAGCCCCCTACAGCGCGTGTTGAGGGCATAGATATTGAGGTCTTGAACGACACAGGTGGCTTCAGAGACTTCACTATACTGAGTAGTGATGTCAAAGCTATAAAGAGGTCTATGATACCCCCGGACTTCGCCATATGTGATGACTGCTTGAGAGAAGTTCTAGACCCTAGTAGTAGGAGGTATAGATACGCGTTTAATTCGTGTGCTTGGTGTGGACCTAGGTTCACGATGATGTATAGAGTACCGTACGATAGAGAAAACACTTCTATGAGCAAGTATAGGTTGTGCGACGAGTGTTCTAGAGAATACAGCAATGTCGAGGATTTGAGGAGGTACCACGCACAAGGCATAAGTTGCCCTGCAGACGGTCCTAGACTCTGGCTAACAGACAATACGGGGGTCTTAATCGAGACTAGAGACCCTATTAAAGAGGCGTCTAAGCTTATTGAAGAAGGTTTTATAGTTGCTGTGAAAGGGATTGGGGGGTACCACGTAGCCTCTCTAGCTACGGATGACGACGTAGTTCTTAAGCTAAGGACAAGGAAGGAGAGACCTACTAAACCTTTCGCTATCATGGGTCTAGACACGCAAGTCTTGAGAGAGATAGTGATAGTTGATGAGAAAGCTGAAGAATTACTTAAGTCGCCTGAGAGACCCATAGTTTTGCTCCCTAAAAAGCAAGACTCACGAGTTTCTAAGCACGTCTCGCCGAACATGGACGTTGAGGGCGTATTCATAGCTTATACAGCGCTACACTACCTACTACTACTTGACACACGCGACAAATTCCTCATAATGACTAGCGGCAACCCTAAAGGACAACCTATGTGTGTTAGTGAGGAATGCGTCTACGGCAAACTCAATAAAATAGTTGATTACGTGTTAACACACGATAGAGAAATAGTTAACAGAGCAGATGACTCAGTAGTGAGATTCACTAACGGGAAGCCAGTACTGCTCAGGAGAGGTAGGGGGTATGCTCCCACCTGGATTAAGATAGGGCGCAAACTACCTAAGAATGTGATCGCTTTCGGGGCTGAGCTACAGTCTGCTGGCGCTGTAGGTTTTGAGGATAAGGTGGTATTAACCCAGTATATAGGTGATGCTGACGACCTTGATACTCTCGAGGATCTCTCGAAATACCTAAAGTTCATCATAAGTAATTACAGGATAGACGTAAGCAAATCTATCGTTGTTATAGATAAGCACCCGCACTATAACTCGAGTCGCTTAGGGAGGTTCTACGCGCTAGACCAGGGGCTTGAGTTGCTTGAGGTGCAGCATCATTACGCTCATGCTCTAGCTACTATGGCTGACCAGAAAATACTTGGGAGACCTACCATAGCTATAGTGGTGGATGGCGTGGGTTATGGCGATGACGGAGCTATCTGGGGTGGTGAAGTCTTGACTATAAGTGAGGACCTAAGCTACAATAGAGTAGGTTTTCTCTCATACATGCCCTTCGCGGGCGACGAATCTACATACAGGCCAGCTAGGTATCTGGTCTCCAGCCTCCTCACTTTCATGAGTCCCGAAGAGGTTAAAGATGTAGCTCTAAAGCTAGGTTTTGAAAAAGGACTGAAAGATCTTGAGGAGATAGATATCTTGTACACTCTAGTTAAGCACGGCAAATATGTGAAGTCCTCGTCTACTGGAAGGTTTCTAGACGCTATCTCCGCATTACTGGGGGTATGCTACGCGAGAACGTACGAGGGTGAGCCTGCCATAACGTTAGAAGCTTTCTCACGCGGTGGCGAGGTAGTTAACGACTTAATCGAAGACTTTAAAGTCTCGTATTCTGATGGAGCCTACGTGATTGATTTGAAGGCATTTCTAAGTAAGGCTGTTGAGACTCTAACTAATACTGACTTGAGGACGCGCGTGAAAGCCGATATAGGAGTTACTAGTCAGTACGGGTTAGGAGCTGCTTTAGGAAGGATAGTAGTTAAGGTGATAGACAGCGGGTATTTCAAGCCTGACTTCATCGTCTTAGGTGGTGGTGCTGCAGTGAATGATTTCTTAGTGAGTGGAATTAGAGATTCTCTTAAAGAGCTTGAGATACCTATACTAACGCCTGATAGAGTCCCTCTCAATGATGGTGGGGTACCTCTAGGTCAAGTAGCTTCTGTATTATCAACTCAAAAATAATCATAATGAGTCCCCAAATATTTTTAAGCCAATCCATGCTTATGAGTCTGGGATTAAGGAAGGTGTTGAATAGATGGAGAGAGTCAAGATAATCAAGTACTCACCTTGGCTAGTGCACTTCAACACCGGTGCATGCAACGGTTGCGATATTGAGGTTCTCGCGTCTATAACGCCACACTACGACCCTGAGAGATTCGGGGTTAGGCTTGCTCCTTCCGTGAGACACGGCGACGTGCTGATTGTCACAGGGGTTGTGACAAAAAAAGCTGCTGAAAGGCTTAAGAGACTCTATGAGCAAATGCCTGAACCCAAGTTTGTTGTAGCCGTAGGTGCTTGCGCTCTTAGCGGTGGTGTTTTTCACGGTTCTTACCCGGTCGTGGGCGGGGCTGATAAGGTAGTTAAGGTTGACGTCTACGTGCCTGGATGTCCGCCTAGACCAGAAGCCATACTTGAAGGCATCATTAAGTTACTCAAGAAGTTAGAGGGAGGTGATGGCGACGGGCCTAAGCCCAGTTGATCTACTCAAGGAATATATGGTTAAGTCTTATACTATGAAACCTAATAGGACAGTTGTTGAGATAGAGGCGAGCAAGCTTAGAGAAGTATTTACTAAGCTGGTTGAGGCCCTAGGTAGAGAAGCTTTATATCTTGCCACTATAGAAGGCACGGACTTCCCTGAGAAGAACCTCATACGAATTGATTACTTCATTAACGTGTTTAAGCATGACACGTACTTAGTGCTCCGTGCTTACCTGCCTAGAGAGAATCCAGTCATACCGTCAGTGATTGACCTAATTCCAGGCGCTCTCGCAGGCGAGCTAGAGACTCACGACCTCTTAGGAATACTATTTGAGGGGAACAGCTACTTAAGAAGGTCTTTCTTCGTCCCGGAAGACTTATCATCTAAAGGCGTCTATCCATTAAGGAAAGACTCAGGTGTTTAAGATGGAAGCCACACACCTCATCGAGATACCAGTAACTGTTGAGATACCTGTAGGTCCTCAACACCCAGCACTACATGAGCCCCTGTTATTGAAGCTCTACGCAGACGGAGAGAGAATAATTAAAGTTGACGTCATGACTGGTTATAATCATAGGGGTGTGGAGAAGCTAGCCGAGAAGAACTCTTTTTATAGAGACATATTTATTGTTGGGCGTGTCTGCGGTATATGCAACACAGTTCACGCTAATTGCTACGTTAGAGCACTTGAGTACATACTCGGCGTAGACCCGCCACCTAGAGCTAAGTACTTAAGAGTTCTTGCGATGGAGCTAGAGAGAATACATAGTCATATGCTCATACTAGCTGTGACGGCAGAGCTAGCCGGATACGAGACTTTATTCATGTATTTGATGAGAGATAGAGAATACATCATGAAATCTAAGGAAATACTGACTGGACAGAGAGTAATGGCTGATTACATGATGGTTGGCGGAGTTAGGAGAGACTTAGACGAGGTGAAGGCCTCCAGAATATTAGACATGGTTAAGAGAGTCGAGGAGAGAATAAGGTATTATCATAGGGTTTTTCAAGAAGACGTGACAATAAACAGGAGGTTAAGAGATGCTGGTAGGATAAAACACGCAGATGCTTTAGCTCACTCCTTAGTAGGACCTGTAGCTAGGGGTTCTGGCGTTAAAACAGATGTGAGAGTTCAAGACAAGTACGACGCATACGGCGATATACCGTTTAATGTCATTACAGAAGACTATGGCGACAGCTACGCGAGAGCTATGGTGAGGTTCGGGGAGCTCTACGAGTCTATAAACATGGTGAAGTATATCTTGACGCACTTACCTCAAGGCAATCCAGTACCTGATGAGAAGAGATTACCCAGGAGATTCCCAGTTGACGAGTCTTACGCGGTTGTTGAAGCTCCTAGAGGCGAGTTAACATATTATGTCAGCAGTTCTGGTAGTGATAAGCCTTATAGAGTCAAGATAAGAACTCCCTCACTAAACAACATAGTTAACTCCGCTTTTGCTTACGTTGATCAGATGATAGCTGACGTGCCGATTATTTTGGGGAGTTTTGATCCGTGCGTATCTTGTATGGAGAGAGCAGTAATAACAGATTTGAGGAGGGGCCTTAAGTATCGAGTACCTCTGAAAGCTTTAGGAGGTGTTAAGAAGTGAAGCCAGCTCTAATTAAAGAAGTTATTAAGGGGATCTTCGCTAAGCCAGCGACTATACAGTATCCTAAAGAACGAACTTCTATAGAGCCAGACTTTAGAGGGAGGCAATACGCAGATCTGAAGAAGTGTATTGGATGCTCTCTATGTGCTGTGGAATGTCCTGCGAACGCCATAACTATGGTTAAAGTCCCGGATGAATACGTAGTACCTAAGACTAACGCTAGGAAGATATACCCGGTAGTCAATTACTTCAGGTGTGTTTTCTGTTATAGATGTGTTACTGTCTGCCCTACAAGTGCGTATTTAATCACTAACGAGTACAGACTTGCGTCTTCAGCGCCTATAGATTCTAGTGAACTTTCTTTATCAACCACTACTAAGGTTAAGGCTGGTGATGTTCAGTGAATTCTGAGCTGTATTTACTAGTGGTCTTTTGGGCGTTACCTGTCTACTTGACAGCGTTTACACTATATTCTGTGAGAGCCGTTAAGGGACCCACAATACCTGATAGCGTGTTAGCTATAGACGCCATGAGTTACGACTTAGCTGCTTTCATAACTATCTTAAGCATACTCTTCCGCTCCCCTATTTTGATAGCCGTAGCTATTGTCTTGGCTTTATGGGTATTTGCTCTAGATATTTACGTAGCTAAATATCTCGAGTCTAGAGAGATGGGTGAATGACTATGATAGAGGAAGTCATTAACGAAATATTAATGTTCATGGGAACTTTGATGATAGTAGTAGGAGCTATAGCAGACCTTATAGGGTCTATAGGTCTACTAAGATTCCCTAACTTCTTCGTGAGGTTACATGCCGCTACTGTAGGGACTATATGGGGTGCTTTCGTCCCACTAATAGGAGCTGCTTTATTTGCGGCCGGTTACGTCGAGTTAGGAACGTACAGGTGGTTCGTTGCGGGAGGAGCTGTAGTGACTGCTCTACTGATACTACTCTTAGGTCCTGTAGGCTCTCACGCGTTAGCCAGAGCCTCCTACAGGTCTAAAGCAGCAATTCCTCATCCACTAATTCACGACGCTCTGAAAGAGAAGTTGGGAGAAGGTGAGAAGAAATGATAAATTTAAACACGCTAACTTACTTGTTTATGGCTATAGCAGGAGTCATATCACTTATCGCAACATACTTAGCCGTCTTGGAAAGCGACTTAATTAAAGCGGTAGTTTTCTCCGCGTTACAGAGCACCGTGTATGCTATACTATTCTACTTACTAATGGCTCCTGATATAGCGTTAGTTTACATACCAGTAGCTGTAGGCTTGTATCCTGCAGTAGTTCTTTTCCTAATAAAGAAGACTGAAAAAACTGAGAGCGAGTCAGGAGAAGTAGGGGGTGACGGCAGATGAGAATTAAGAAAATCTTAGTACTGGGTAGCTTAATAATACTAGTTCTCACAATCTCTCTAGCATTCAATAGTGGTGCTCTAGGTTACTATCCGCTCCCACTACCTGGAGTCAGGTTGTTAGCTTCCTGGTATCTCTACACTACATTAAACCCGCAGTACCCCGTGTTCACGGCTATGAGTCCTGAAGCAGTCACCGCTATAGTCTGGGATTATAGAGGTCTTGACACGTTATTTGAAACAGCTGTTTTCTTTCTAGCTATAGTAGGCGCGCTAGCTCTAATGAGAGGCATATCACTTAAGGTTGTCTTAGACAGTAAAAACGATAATAGTGACGGCGGGTTAAGCTTGATATGCAAGACCGCAACTAAAATACTGGTACCGTTAATAATCGCGGTAAGTGCTTCTATAGCACTTCATGGTCACCTAACACCCGGTGGGGGCTTCCAAGGAGGTTCTGCTGCGGCAGTGGCCCCCCTCCTAATCCTTGTGATTTTCTCAGTATACTTCTTACTCAGCAAAGGCGTTTCAGAGAAGCCCATGCTTGTGCTAAGGACTGTAGGTCTTTTAGGGATATACTTTACAGCCCTAGCGGCCGTCTTCATAGGACTATTCACGGGGCTCAACGCTTATGTCTTCCAGAACCAGCCTAAATTCAACGCGCCAGTAGGACTGCCTGCTCAAATCTCAGGCGCGTTAATAAGTGGTTCATTATTCTTCTTCAACGTTTTTGAGTATTTGGCTGTAGCAGGCGGGTTCACTTTAGTCTTCATATTGCTTTCTGTGCCTGAAGAGATAGTTAAGAGTTTTGTTAGTGGTGAGACGCATGGTTGAAGCAAATACTTTCTTGTTTAATGTCTTCTTATTTAGCCTATTCTTCAATGTAGGCATATCACTATATGGTGTCTTTGTAAGACCCAGTCTAATAAAGAAGATAATTGCGTTGACAATATTCTCAGACACTGCTAACGTCTTAGCGATAGCTGTAGGTTATAGGGGGTGGCCATCACCAGAGCAGCCGCCGATACCTCCAGTCTTAATTGGGGTTGAGCCCTCGAGCGAAGACCTAGGACGGTTCATTAATCAAGCTGTAGACCCGCTGCCTCAGGCGCTAGTTTTAACGGCTATAGTTATAGGTCTTGCTGTCACGCTTTTCTTAGTATTTCTCACACTACAAGTCTACAGACTCTACGGGACGACAGACGTTAGGAAAGTAGCTAAGTTGAGGGGGTGACTAGAGTGAGGTTTGTAGGCAAGGTTCTAGGTGTTTTCTTCTTGGTCTTTATAGTTTACGTGGTGTTTTCCGGGTCCGTATCAACATACGACTTAATCACTGGAGCTATAGTAGCTTTAGCAACCTCACTAATAACTGCTAACCTAGTCATAAGCAACCCCAGCAAATTAATTCAGATAGAGAGGCTTGGCTGGCTCCTCATCTACTCTGTGAGGTACTTCTTCGTAGACGAGGTTAGAGCACACCTAGACGTGATGAGGAGAATACTACACCCTAAAATGCCTATAAATCCAGGGATAGTTAAGGTCCCATACGAGGTCACAAGCGATTACGCTATGCTGACTATAGCTAACTCAATAACTAACACTCCCGGCACTGTGGTAGTTGACGTGTCTCCTGAAGAAAGGGCTTTCTACGTCCACTGGATAAACGCTGTCACGACAGAACCTGCTGAGGTGAGGAAGATAGTCTCAAAAGTTTTTGAGAGTTTCGCTAAAAGAATTTTTGATTGAGGTGATATATAGTGTACTACTTAAGTATAGGTGTGTTAGTTCCTTCACTCATAGGTCTCGCATTTGTGTTGCCTTTGCTAGGAATGTTCGTAAAGAATATTAAGTTTTTCCACGTGTACGCGTCTGCCGCCTCACTATACGCGTTGATAGTAGCTATATACAACTTTAACGTAGTTGTTAGGGAAGGAGTTAAGGCCTACCCATTCGGTGGTTGGTGGCCTCCGATAGGTATATCGTATGAGGTAGACGAAGTAAACTCTCTCATAGCTTTACTAACGGCTTCAGTCATGTTCCTCATAACGTTGTATAGTACGTGGTATATTAGGGATTTAAAGGACGCACCGTACTACTACACTCTACTCTTAGGTCTTGAGGTAGGGATGCTTGGCTGTATTTATACGGGTGATGCCTTCAACTTATTCGTCATGCTTGAGGTAATGTCTATCAGCGCTTACGCTCTAGTAGGTTTCTACAGGAATAAGCCGGAGGCTATTGAAGCTGCTATAAAATACGGGTTGTTCGGGGCTGTGGCTACGACCCTCTACTTTATAGGGTTAGTTTTTATTTACGCCTCCTTCGGGACACTCAATATGGCTGACTTAACGAATAAAGCAACTCTATTCTGGGCTCACAACTTAATTTCAGGTCCTTACTACGGTCAAGTATACGCCGCTACCGCGGTAGCTCTAGCCCTGTCGTTATGGGCCTTCACATTCAAATCAGCTGTATTCCCTAATCACTTCTGGCTTCCCGACGCACACCCCGAAGCCCCGACCCCCGTCTCAGCAGCGTTGTCAGGTCTTGTAGTAAATGTTGGTGTGTATGCCATCTTCAGATTCTTCTACACTATATTCAACCCGTTCTCCGTGTTGAGTGACCTGAGAGACTTAATGCTCTTGATAACACTCGTTCTAGGAATTGCCTCAGGACTAATAGGAGCTTTCATGATGGCAGTACAAGATGATATTAAGAGGTTGCTTGCGTACTCGACGATAAGCCATATCGGCTTAATTTTAGTGGGTCTCTCCATAGGTTCTTCTCTCTTATCTAGGCCGGGCTCGCAAGCCTTCGTGGACGGGCTCACAGGAGCTTTCTACCACTTAATAAATCATAGCATAGGTAAGTCTCTGCTCTTCCTCGCGTCAGGCGTGATAATCTACATGGCTGGAGGAACTAGAAAGCTTGATGAGCTGGGTGGGGTTGCTAGGAAAAACCCTGTGTTAGGTGTTGTGTTGGTAGTGGGTGTCCTTCAGTTACTGGGTATTCCGCCATTCGGAGGATTCTTTAGTAAGTATCTGCTCTATGCCTCTTATCTTGAAGCAGGAGCTCCCTACATCTCAGTAATCATCAACATAGTCTCCGCAGTTTCGCTCTTAGGGTATGTTAGGCTACTCTACGCAGCGTTCTTCACGATACCTAGGAGAGAGTTCGTGAAGACGAGTATGTTTCCCTCAATAATACTTCTAGTACTGAGTGTAGCGTGTTTGATGACGGGATTATTATCGCCTACGATTAGCGACTGGCTACGCAGGTTCGTAGAGGCAACGACTTCGAAAGAAGGAATACTTAACTACTGGCTACAAGGATACTTAGTTTTTTGGGGTAGGTGAGCAGAGATGACTTCACTTAATCTAGATCCCTGGACAGCTACTCTATTCTTGAGTAGCGTGTTAGTGCTCTCTTCACTCGTAATGTACTTAATTTACGTCTCGCTGTCTAGGAAGACAATACAGACAAGCTCAGAATACTCAGAGCCTTACATAGGTGGGGAATCTGTGACTGCCATAAGGTCTGTTGATGTCTCAGTGCGTAACCTCTTCTGGGGTATAGTGAGGGGTGCTGGCCGCAGATTATACACGTTCTTAAGAGACCAGATGCATAATGGGGTATTAAATGATTGGGGTGTGTATATGGTTACGTACATAGGCTTGCTAGTATTAGTTGCCCTCATATACTTCACGAGGTGATTTAAGGTGAATGAACTAGTACTTATTTTATTAACGGTCTTCAGCGCGCTAGTGTTTCCGGGTCTCTTAACACTCTGGATCGCTTCAATGCTTAGTGAGTGGTGGGTGAGAAAGTTATTCGCTAGAACTCAGAGGAGAATGGGGCCCTCGTACGTAGGCCCTCTCGGAATACTGCAGCCTTTCGCAGACTTCCTCAAGCTACTCCTAGTAAAGACAGAACCTAACTACAAGTATGGTAGTGTTAGGCTTGCAAGAGTCTTTGGCTGTATAGGACTTGGGGCTTTGACGGCCTCACTATTCTTACTACCTATATCACCAGTAAGAATAGCATTCAACTACGACGTGATACTCTTCATATACTTCCTTGGTGTCTGGGTAGCTGTTTCAGAACTACTCATGTTCACTTCGTTAACAAACCCCTTCACGATTAAGGGAGTATCGAGATTCTCATCTATTTTGGTCGTAGCAGAGCCCGCGTTCTTTACCGCGACTATAGTTCCTGTTTATTTAGTGAGTCTTGTCATGAAGAAAGAGCCTGTCTTCTCTATCAGCACGACAGCCGAGACTGTATGGGGTTTGTGGACCAACCCGCTTACGGCGATACCTATGCTCCTAGCAACTATAGCATCTTTAATCTCTATCCAGTCTAAGCTAATGTTCTCGCCATTCAATATACCGGAAGCTGAGCAAGAGTTAATAGCTGGAGTGGAAACAGAGTTTAGCGGTCCTCTCTTAGCGCTCTTTAACTTCCTTCACGACGCAGACCTCTACGTCCTTTCGCTAGTAGTTACGTTCTTGTTCTTAGGAGGTCCGCACCCCTTCAGTAACAACTTAGTCTTAGGCGTCTTAACTATCATCCTGAAGTACTTGATAGTCCTCACCACCATAACTGTTCTTAAATCTTCTTTCGGTAGGTTCAGGATAGAACAAGGAATATCCACGATAATCAAATACGCGTTTATTCCCGCACTCATAGCCCTAATTCTTTCGATAGTTGTAGCTAGCTTCACCTAAATACTACACGTGCTTAAGGTCTTGATGATTAAGTCAGTTAAGAAGCTTATAGTATCCTGCACTTCTGGGCTGATTCCCTCACCTAAGTCAAGGTTTCTCGCTACCACGCCTAAAACTCGTACGTCCTTAAACAACTCCTCTCTTCTTAGCAACTCTATGACGAGTCTGATAGGTAGTGAGTGCGTTGTTACTAGAGCCACTGTGTCGTCAATCGAGTCTAGGCTTGCTATGAAGTACTTAGGAGTTCCTTCTCTTTCTCCCAAAACTATTGCCGCGTCAATGATTAGAGCGTTTTTCACAGAACGCTCTTGGATGACTGACATGCAGTTCTCTAGGCCAAATTCACACATAATAACTCTGTCTCTAGGGAAACCACGAGCTACTAAGAACTCACACAGTCTTAAGCCGGCAGCATCATCACTTCTTAACTCAGTGCCTACACAGACGAAGTAGTAGTCGCCACACACTATGTCTTTAAGGATGTCTCTGCTCAACACGCTCACCAAACGAGCCTGACTCAGGTTCTTGCTCTTTAGCTGAGATATTACTAGCGCAGTGTATGCACATACGAATCCCGGGTTCTAGCTCTACCGAGCACGTCCTGCAAATAGGTCTGCCGCACAAGATACATGAAGTTACTGAGAGTCTGGCTTTACATACTCTACACATTAAATCCGTGCAGACGGCGCAAACACCGTCTTCACTTAAATGTTTCTCGCATACGCGCCTGCCACATATCCTACATTTTCTGATGGCAGGTCTTTCCTCACACACCTCACATAGAATTGACTTACTCACTGCTTAATCACCTTCTAGATCAAGGTCTAGTCTTCAGGACAACCAATAATAGCAGTACTATCGTGGCGGTGAGAACCAAAGCAATTACTAGGAAGACCTCAGGGAACTCAAGAGATATTGTCTTAGTTGTTTCTTCATTGTATGTGCTGGCAGGCTGCGTTGCGGTCGGATATGTTGTGGTTGATGTGGTGGGAGTAGTAGTTTCAGTATTTGTTTCTTGAGGCTTCTCACTAAGCATTCTCTCTAGTCTCCCTATTAAATCATCATTTATTAAATCCCTAACTAAGTCTTCTGGTAGCTTGCTAGACTCATGCATTTCTATTAACTCGAGATACCTAAATGAGGTGTAGAATTTCTCAACTTCCTCTAGGTCTTCGTTAGTTACGCTAGAGTACGTTGACTCCCCAGTTATGAGTGTTGGGTGATATAAGCGTGCCCACGCAAGAAAATCTACTGAAACCCACCCAACTGTAGGCACGTAAATAACTACGTACGCGTGAGGTCCTGCGTTAATAAACCTGGTGAGAGAGCCGTAAACATCTGTTAGGTAGTCAAACTTCAGGTAAACGTAGCCGTACTGTATCTTTGCTGGGACGCCGTAATACCAGAGCAAGCTAAGGAGGATCCTAGATTTATCATCACAATCACCTTCTCTTTTTTCTAGAACATCATCTAAGGACCTGGGCACGGGACTCGCGTTGTATTTTATGAGGTAATCCCCATATATGTAGTTGGCTGCCCAGACAGCTAAGTAAGTTTTAGATACTTTACTTAAGTTAAGGTTTGAAGGGAGCTTGCTATGCATCCACTCCTCAAAGAGAGGGACAACAACTTTAATTACCTTCTCGTTAGGTTGTAACACATACTTCTCCACAATCTCTGCAGGATACGGATAATCATAAAGAGTTATATCTCCCAGATACAGGGCCCGCGACACAATGCTTAACTCCTTACGTGACTCACGAATTAATGTGACGTTTAGTATTACATAGCCTTGCGTGTTATTACTTATCAGTATTTTAAAAACTGTATTATTTCCGGAAGAATTAACTACAACGTCTCCGCCAATCTTGAAGACTTGCACTACCTGAGTATAGTGTGGTTCAGTGTAGTTTATAGGTATTTCGAAATACCCTTCAGAAACATTGTTTGCGTACGTGATCGCGGCTACGTCCACGTACACGAAATTATAAACTTCATAACTGGGGGTCTCCTGAGCGTAGCTGACGGCCGGAGTAGTGTGTGGGGATGTCAAGGAAGAAAGTATGAGAACTAGGGAGAAGGTGAGTAAAAAATACGCCTTAACTCTCTCATTAAGACTTCTGAGCACTAGATTAGTCACCTTATTTACATAACATATCTCTTTTAATTCTTATAAACTCTCTCTATTTGGGCGTAATTAATGAGTGTTAGTAGGTTTAGTGAGCGGGAGTTAATTGAAGTCATTGCTAACATACTTGGTGAGTATTATACTAAGATACCTTTCGGTTACTTAGATGACGCAGGAGCTTTAAGAATTTTGGGCAAGTGGTTTTTCCTTAAGATAGATGGCACGTCATTCAAGACATCGAGGTATCCTTGGATGGGGTTTGACGACTTAGCATATAGAGTAGCTCTAGGCGCTGCTATTGACGTGATAGCTAAGGGAGGTACTCCGATAGCTCTCGCAGCTTCCGTAGGTCTCTCGAAAGACATGAACTTGGAGGACGTTAAGGGGGTGGCTCGCGGACTGCGCGACTCGTGCCAAGCACTCAGAACGCTATTCCTGGGAGGCGACCTAAACACTTCTGAAGAGGGCTGGCTAGATGTCGCCGTACTTGGAATTTCAAGAACCCCGATAAGCAATAAAGGGCTGAAACCAGGATATAAGGTGTACTCAACGAAGTGCTTAGGTGTTTCTTCTATCCCTGCACTAACGCATTACGAGAGAGTACTAGATGATGAAGTCCTTAAGAAATTCCTTAAAGTTCTGAGAAGACCCGACCCACCGTTAAAGTTTCTGAAAGACCTTGATAAGGTGAAAGCAGCTACGGACGTTAGTGACGGCTTAGAATCGTTAAGGAGTGTTTTAAGAATGAATGACGTGGCTATGAAGTTACGTTTTGAGGGTGTGTGTAGGGAAATACTAGACATCTCGGAGCAGTACTCTATAGACTTAAGTAGTGTTTTACGTTACATGGGGGAGGAGTACTCTATAGTTGTTTTCACGGACCTTAATATGCCTGAAGACTATATCCTCATAGGAGAAGTTATTGAGGGTTCTCCAGGCCGCATATACTTAGGAGAGCAAGAGCTACACGGTGGCTGGGATAACCTTAGGGGCTGGCTCTAGAGACCTTAATCATCGTAAAACAACGCAGTCTTACTCAATTTGGGCCAGGGGCTTCGTAAACCAATAAAAACTGAAAATATTTATTATTAACAGAGTGAAAGTTTAGGAGGTAATGCAGTTGAGCAACAGTCAAAGCTCTAGGGAAGAAAAGTTAATAACGCCATCATATTATGACCGGACGACGCAATCTATTAAGATAGCTGACAGAGAAGTTAAGATATGGGGTTCCCTACCTAAACTTAACGAGAATGAGAAACTGGTTAGGACTACACAATCTATATGTCCCTACTGCTACGCGCTACTACCCGCGGTTATCTTAGAGAGAGACGGGAAACTATATATAAGGAAGGAGTGCCCTGAGCATGGGGAGATTGAGGAGTTATATCAGGGTAGCTCCGAGTTTGCTAGGAGGATAGAGAAATGGTATGTTGAGGGCAGGGGTCCTAGACACGTGTACACGAACTTCTCTGCTCCATGCCCTTACAGCTGTGGTTTATGCCCTATACACAAGAACCACACAGCACTAGCTAACTTAGTCTTAACGAATAGGTGCGACTTAGACTGCTGGTACTGTTTCTTCTTTGCTGAGAAGTCAGGGTTTGTCTACGAACCAACTATAGAGCAGATCAAGTTTATGGTTCAGCAACTTCTTAAGCAGGGCGTCACACCAGCCGTGCAGCTTACTGGCGGTGAGCCTACCTTAAGAGACGACATAATTGAGATAGTTAAGTTGTTGAGAGAGATGGGGGTTAGGCATATACAGCTAAACACTAATATAACTAGATTTGCTAAGATGTACTTGTTTGAGGGTGAGGAAGCTGCAGTAAGGTTTTCTAAAGGTCTTAGAGAAGCAGGAGTTAACACGATATACATGAGTTTCGACGGGGTCTCGCCGCAAGCAAATCCTAAGAATCATTGGGAGGTCCCGTTCGCTTTAGACGCTTTCAGGAAGTCAGGAATGACTAGTGTCGTCTTAGTTCCTACAGTGATTAAGGGTCTCAACACGCATGAATTAGGAGATATTATAAAGTTTGCCGCTCTTAACAAAGACATTATTAGGTCTGTTAATTTGCAGCCAGTGTCCTTAACTGGAATGATAAAGAAAGCTGAGAGAGACGAATTAAGAGTAACCATATATGATGTGGCTAAGCTGATAGAAGAACAAACTAAGGGTCAAATAAAAGTTAGTGACTGGTTCCCCGTGCCGGCATCAGTGCCTATATCAGAATTCGTTGAGGGGTTCAGCGGAGAGTTCAGGTTTGAAATGGCTAATCACCCAGAATGTGGTGTAGGGACTTACGTATATATAAGAATGAATGACGGGGAACCTGAATACATACCTATTACCAAGATGATAGATGTTCAGGGCTTTTTAGATTACCTCAGAGATAAATCTATGGAGCTAAAGAGTGGTGGGAGCAGATACTTAGTCGGGTCTAAGCTAATAATTTCGGCGTTACTGAAATACATAAGGTGGAGTGACGTACCCTCAGAAATTAAGGGTATCCTGCGTAAGCTAATAAGTGAGGTGCTAGTCAAGCACACGTATGAGTCTCTCGGCGAGTGGCACTACAAGTTTACTTTCTTGGGCATGATGCATTTCATGGATCTCTACAACTACGATGTTGAGAGGGTAATGAGATGCAACGTACATTACTTGATGCCCGATGGTCGTGTAGTCCCGTTCTGTACGTTTAACGTGCTTAACGATGTGTATAGAGACTACGTGCAGAAGAAGTATATGTTTACTTTAGAAGAGTGGGTTAAGATGAAGGGACCTAACAGCATAGGAGAAGCAGTAAAGTATAGGAGGAACCTAGACTTAATAAAGAAGATGACATCACATCCACTCTACATAGAGACATACAAAGACTTCATCCATAAATGGATTAATATGTACCCGTGGCTTAAAGACTCTCTACTAGCTTAACTTATTTCTTCTTTAAACCTTGAATACAGTCTCTCGACTTCATCATACCACCTAGCCAGGCCTTCAGGTTTCTCAGGATAGTTTAGGTATAAGCGCTTAACGTCATTCATATAGTTAGCAACTCTGCGGAGCTTTAATAGGAGAGAGGGTCTTGATAAACCAGCTAGTAGTCTCATAGCTTTCTCAACGACGCTGAGTTCTAGGTCTCCCTTGAGGGAGACTTCATTTAAGTCTTCTTCTTTTATTATCTTCTTGCTCATCCCATACTCTAGATCATCATCACTTAGTTTCTGGAGGAAAAGCCTGAAGACGTCGAGAGCTGCTTGCTTTGCTCCATATCTCTTATTAAAGCATATATTAGCTTCCCACAAGTTCTCTGCTGAAGGATTACCTAATTCTAGTGCGTGTTCTATTGACTTAGAGATGCACCACGAAGCTAGCATAGCAGAGCCTTTACCACCCCCATGTACTGGGTTCACTGCATAAGCAGCGTCTCCAGTTACTGCGATGCCGTTCCAGACGAGAGTTTTTACGGGTTTTCTAGTGGGTACTGCCGCACCGCCTGCCTCAATGACTTCACTCCCCCTGAATTCTTCTCTGCTTATGATGTATTGGTGTAGGAGGTCTCTAGGATTGGGGTAATTCATGCCGCCCTGAACGCCTAAACCGACGTTGACTACGTCCCCTTCTTTAGAGTAAGGGAAAAACCACCAGTATCCTCCTGGAGCTATTTTCTTGCTAACATAAATCCTGAGGATCTCTGGTTCATCTACTTCTCTCTTCAGTCTCCTAACTTCTCTATACGCTATATTTAAGTCTCTCTGGTCTATATCTTCTCTTACAGGCCACCTACTATCAAGTTTCCTGACTATAGCTCTAGCCATCCCTGAAGCATCTATCAAGACTTTAGAACTCACTTCTTGCTTTCCCTTACCCTTAATCCACACGGAAACACCGACGACGGAGCCGTCTTTAATTAGAGGCTCTACTCCTTGAGTTTCTCCCCAGAAGTCTACGCCTCTGTTAATAGCCTCACTTAACAAATACTTAGTATACTTTATTCGATGAACTTCATAACCCTCACCCAAGACTCTATACTTTATTTTCTCTGAGGGGGAATACACGTCAATGCCCTTCACATAACCTTCTAAGAGCTCGTCAGGAGGTGCTTCAAGCCCTAGCTCGCTGAAGTGGTGCTTGCCTATGGCGTCACCACAAGGTTTGTCACCTAATCTCTCAAAAGGCTTAACATCTAGTACTAAAGCCTTGAAACTACTCCTACTCAGGAAGTAAGCTAGTGAGGCGCCAGCAATCCCGGAACCTACTATTACCACATCGTATGAGACCAAGTGACCGCACCTTTTATACTATGAGGGACAGAATAAATTTTTAGTGTGGGTGTTAAGATTTCAAGTATATTCTCTCCATGCATCCATCTCTGTAGGGTCTTATGTAGTCATAGTCTCTCTCGAAGACTAGCTTAGGATTCACGCGTTTAAGTACATATTTGCATACAGGTTCTGAGACTAACTTACAAGTGTATCTCGTGTCCAACCCTAAAAACATAGTAAGCCTCAGTATAGGGCATGGGTTTCTGCTTATAGTCACTAACTCTTCATTAGTGATTTTCACAACCTCAACATATTCTTTCTTGAGTCTGAGAAATCTGTAATAAAACAAGTCTAACAACTCACTCATAGCTTCTACTCTACGAGGCTTCAAAGTCCATAAGAATCCGTAAGCATAGAAAACAAGGAGACCTAAAAACAGAACAACTCTACTAAGAACTCCTTTCAAGACATTCTTAACCATGATTAAGACACCGCCTTTCGGCAGATAATGATTTGTAGACTCTTACGTACTGACACCCGAACCTCTTTACTTCCACTTCTCAACAACTTCTTCAAAGCCTACACCACAGCAGTTCCAGCCATATCACGAGAGTTTCAAAGCTTTACGAGACTCAGAATCTTGAGGACACTGACAAACATGTAAATAATGGAAGCCTTATAAGCTTTATGACTTATTTCCCCGGCTTCCTAGTAGTTTGATTTGAGTTTCCCAAGGATCTCAAGTTAACAAGTGTAAGAGCTCTTCTTAAGTCGAGAATCACTAGAGTCTAGCGCTTTTTCACTGAATAATGTTGATTTTTCGTGTCAGCATATGTTGTTCAGGTCGTTTCTGAATTATGTTTATGAAATCACGCACGACAAAACAGACTGAAAGTAATCTATGACTTCAGGACCCGTTCTGGTAGTGCTTAAAAGGATATATATAGAGTTTTCGTAATAAATAATAGGGTGTTATGTCTTTCGTAGAAATGATTGAAGAATCAAGAGTAGATGAAGTTGACGCGTTCCGGAGAATGCGGGAAGGAGCATTAATTGAGGTTACTGCATGGACACTTTTTCTAGTCGTTATCTTCGCGATCGCTCGCGAAATAATCACTTCTCCATTACGGACATTCCCGCATCTTGTTGGTGCGGCGGTCGTGTTGCTCGTGATCTTGTTTATGGTGGTTTTCGCCGGATTTGTTAGAATCTCTTCTGGCGTTGAAGACTTAGCTCAAGTAAATTCAGAGCTTTCGAAAATTTCTTTATTAATTAAATTCCCCTTGTGGGGTTCGCTACTTATTGCGGTGGGCCTATTGCTAATCCCAGTCATTATAGGCGTTATGATAGTGACTGTTGGGCTCGTCTTATTAATAATAAGTTACGTAGGAATAATATTATTGTCTTTTGAGTTCTACGACGAGTATGATGACAAACTATACTTGATTGCCGGCATACTCTTCATATTTCATGTAGTGTCTCTGATATTTAGTCTAGGCATCGCTACTCCAGTACTAGGCGCGGTTGCGTGGGCACTTACCTACTCCGCTCTAAGTAATACAGTTAGGAAATTACGAAGATCACAATATTCGAGCCAGATTTGAAGAGAAAAGAAAACTAGAGACTACGAAGTACTAATAGCCTAGTATAAACTCAAAGAACACGTTAAAAGCCACGTCCTATACGCGAAGGAGAAATCAAGTTATGAAGGCTCAAGACTAAATGTATGCTTCGTTGGTGAAGAGGTATGACATTAATTTATTTATACTCTTAAGGCTCTGAAAATAATTAGAGTGTTGCTCAAACTTAGATGGAAGTTGTTCTCAGAAAACAGCAGAAGAGATGAACGTCATAGAACATGAAAGTTAATGAACTAATACCTACCGAGAAGAATTGAGGGCTCGTTCCGTGGTTTATCTAGTGTTGAGTCCTTGGTGTTTATCCTTATCTCACATATTACGTGACTCAGGACTATGGCTTTGGATTTACTCTCATGAGCTTGTTCCAGAGATTCTGAGATAGCCAATACGAAGAGGCTCGTCATCAACGCGCTATAAAGCACAATACTTATAGGCTTTCATTTCGGTCTTGGAGGACAAGGGTTTTTAGTCGTGAATACTTGAGAGCGTATTTCGGCCTAGAATTTTCTTGATTATTGTTGAGGGAATGAATTAAGGTTTATAAGAACCTTACGACTAGTATAATTGGGGGAAGTATTGTGAATTTTGATGTATCTTCTTTTAAGAAGAATTATCTCTCATTCCTTATTAGGAAGACTAGTGAGTCTTATAAGAAGTTGGGTGATGACGAGGTTGTTGGGTTTATTATGTATTGGTCAGAGAAGGAGAGGAAAAAGCCAGGTATTTTGAGGAGGAAGGGGGAGAGTATAGAGAAGGTAGTTCTCGCTTTCTATCCTGTTTTGCTAGAGGCCTACTCTAGCGGGAGCGCGATATTGATAGATCCCTTGAGGCGGGGTAAACTCACGTTAACTTACGACGTTCCTGACGAGAAAGCTGTTGATTCTGCTCTCGTAGAGCTGGCTTCTAGTTCTGGGAAGTCTTTTCTAGATATTCTGGTTAAGATAGACAAGCTGTCAGAAGATATTGCCGGCAGTAGAGGGCACGTCATCAGAAGGTCTGTAGAGTTAGAGAATGTTGTTTCAGACTCTTCCTTCATTAATGACCTCAAGCTCTTCTTAAATCATACGACCGATTATGGCCTCCCATTCGTGGAGATACCGTGGATTAGTGTTGATTGCACTAAAGAAGCTGAGAATGTTAAGCTCGTGCTGAATGAGATTAGTAACTCAATAAGTTACGTGAGTAACGTCTCAGGGAAAATCAATGACTTACTCAGTAACTGGAAAAAGAGCGTTCAGAAAGAGTATGAAGTCAAGATCACAGAACTAGACCAGAAAATAAAAGAAACTAGAGAAATTGTGATGAAGAATATTGAAGAACTTAGGAAGAAGAAGGATGAAGAGCTTGCGTTAATTAGGGGGAGATACCAGCCACACATAGAAGCTGTTGAGAAGAGAATTGCTGAAACTCAAGAAAACATGAAGAAGCTTGAGGAAGAGATTGAGAGAGCGAAGAGTTACGGGAGAGACGTCTCAGACCTGAAGAAGAAGTTGAGTGAGTTGAAGAAGACTTTAGAAAATCTTGAGAAAGAGTTGAGTGATGAGAGAGCAAACTATGAGAACGAGGTTAAGAGAGCTGAAAAGAAGTTTGAGGAATTGACTGAGGCTGAGAACAATAAGGTTAAGTCACTCCTTCAGGAGAAAGAAGCACTAAGGAACGAGCTTGAATCACTGACTCGAGAAGCTGATAGAAGGTCTGACAAAATAAGAAGTAATCTCCAGGAGTATCGAGAGAAGTTAATTAAGGTAGAAAAAGAAATAGAAAAGATAAGTCTCTCAATTCCTTCCAGCGGTGTTGGACTGTACATGATCCCAGTAGCTTATACCTCATACGTATCTGATGGGTCTCGACGTTCAGTAATAATTACTCCAGTAGTTCTAGAGCCTGGCGGATGGCTCGGCCCGAAACTCAGTCCGGTAATTGTTGAGGGTTTACGTAATTACTTGTCGTGGTCTAGAGAACTAATAGAGAAGACTGAAATGAAATCTGAGCTTGAGGCTAAAAACCTCCTCGTCAATATAACGCTGGAGAGAATCGAATTAGCGTTAACTAGATTAGCTGAGATGGACCTTTTCTCTAGAGATGAAGTAAAAGAAATAGTAAACAGTATAGGAGAGCAAAAGAAAATAACTTCTTAATCTGAAACAGTCTGTTTTTAAGTCCTTTAATTAAAGTGTTTTCTCTATAATTTCTAGCGTTGTTTAAGCTTAAAGAATCAACAATTATTAGTGACTTATAATATAGCTAAGATAGCCAGTAGTTCTGGGTGGTAACTAGTGATTAGGTATCGCAAGATAGTTGGCGGTCCTCTAGAGACTAACACCTACATAATATACTCAGAGAATAGCGGGATAGTTGTTGATCCGGGTGTTAACCCAGACTCTATAATGAAGGTTATCGAAGAATTAGGTGTTACTAAAGTATATTCAGTTATAGCCACGCACGGACATTTTGACCACGTTTTCTATGCTGGTAGAGTGTCTAGGCTCCTCAGCACTAGGTTTTTAATCCACGAGTTAGACATAGGCTTAATTAGCAGGTATAAGTTCTTAGCCGAGGAACTCTACGGCGATGTCTTAGAATTGCCGGAGTCTATAGAACTCGTGAAAAGCGATGTTGTCTTAAGGTTTAAGGAACTTGAGGTCAAGATTCTCCACACGCCAGGCCATACGAGAGGTAGTTTATGCCTGCTAGTAGGGAACTTACTTGTCAGTGGAGATACTTTATTTAAAGGCACTATAGGGAGGGTCGATTTCCCTGAGAGCTCTGCTGAGGATATGAAGAGTTCGCTTATTAAGCTCGTTAAGCTGTCCAATAATTACGTAATTCTCCCAGGTCATGGTGAAGTCACGACTCTTGATCAGGAGAAGAGAAATAATCAGTACCTGAGGAGGTTGCTCGAATAATACGGGAGTAAGTTAGTTAAGGTTTTAACAGTGTTTTAACTTAATTTAATGGTGTCTAACACTGTGCTAGACCCTGTTGAAGCCAGAATTATTGAGTTATCTAAGTCATTAAGTGACTACATTATTGGTTTGAGGAGAGATATTCACATGTATCCTGAGTTGAGGTTTGAGGAATTCAGGACATCAGAGGTCATTATGAAAGAGTTGACTAAAGTCGGCATCGAGTACGTTAGAGCTGCTGAGACCGGAATAGTAGGTCTTGTTAAGGGAAGCGGTGATCGCGTTGTAGCTCTGAGAGCTGATATGGATGCTCTCCCAATACAGGAAGAAAATGAAGTACCTTATAAGTCTAGAATTGAGGGTAAGATGCATGCTTGCGGTCATGACGCGCACGTAGCTATGTTGTTGGGTGCTGCCAGAGTACTCGTAAGCATTAAAGAATATCTGAGAGGAAGCATTAAGTTGATCTTCCAACCTGCTGAAGAGGGGGGTGCGGGAGCTAAGAAAGTAGTCGAGGAAGGGCATCTGAAAGACGTTAACGCAATATTCGGTATTCATGTCTGGTCTGACTTGCCTGCGGGCACAGTAGCTACTAGGAGAGGACCTATGTGTGCTTCAGCAGACTCATTCGTGATAAGGATTAAGGGTATGGGGGGTCATGCAGCACATCCAGAACTAACTAAAGATCCTACAGCGCCTGCCGCAGACATTTACAATGCTTTACAGAAAATAGTCACTAGAAACGTAGGTGCGTTAAAACCTGTCGTCATAACTACCCCGAAGTTTGAGGGGAGTAAGGCAAGTAACGTGATACCTGACGAGGTAAGAATAGCTGGAACTCTAAGAACGTTTGACCTAGATGTTAGGAATAGAGTTTTGGCTAGAATAGAATCTATAGTCAAGTATTACTCGCTAGCATGGGAATGCGAGGGTAGTCTCGAGTTAAGCGAGGTTTTCTACCCTCCGGTGGTCAATAACCCTGAACTAGCTGACTTCGTCTTGGAAGTAGCTAACAAGATAACCAAGACTTCCGAAGCTTTAATGACTATGGGAGCTGAAGACTTCTCATACTATCTGCAAGAAGTGCCTGGCGCGTTCATATCGCTCGGAGTAAGGAATGAAGGCAAAGGCATTATATACCCGCATCACCACCCAAGATTCAACGTAGATGAGGACGTGCTCTGGCTAGGAACAGCGCTACACGCGTTACTAGCATATAACTACCTCAAGAGAGCTAAGTAAGTGTCTGCCACGTGCCCCTCATCTGGGTTACTCTGGCTTTTCTGGACGCGGGCCCCATCTTTCGTGGGGTCATCAAGGGCTACATCGGCGGGCACTAGCGGGACTACCTCAAGAGATAGATATGCTCTCCACCTATGATGAGACCTACCTCCAAGCATGGTAGTAACAACTTATAAGTTTTCACTAAGAAGACACTCAAGAGAACAAAGTCTCTCTGAGAAATTATGAAGAAGTTGTTTTTATTAATTCGTACCTGTCGTAAACCATCGTGATTTTCGAGTTCTTTATGTAAAACTCTACTGGGATCTTGGCAGCTAATGTGTGGATCCTAAACAATACGTAGTCTTCAGACATCTTCTCAAGCACTAAGGGCACGGGGCTTGAATCCCTAGAATCTTCTTCTAGGAAAAGCATGTCTCCACTCCTCTTAACGTGTATCCTGACAGTCTCTTTATAGTTTTTGTATGTACCCACTAATTTATCATATGTCCTCTCAGTCAGTACGTAAGGCAATTCTTTCTCGGGGTCTCTCCCTAGTAACATGGCTAGAGCATACCCGCCAATGAGAGAGAGTGGGTAGCCTGACGAGTTAGCTAGGACTGCAACACTTATTTTCTCGTCAGGCACGTAGCCTACGTAAGCTGTATAAACTAACACAGACCCGCTGTGACCGACTAACTTACGGCCGAAGAAATTGTGACGTATTGTTAAGCCAAGACCGTAAGAGTCAGCTACGACACTCTCGTAAGGCAATTGAGTGAATGCTCTCTCCATCAAAATGATTGAGTCTTTACTAAGAATCTCTACATCATCAAGTACCCCTCTATTAATTAGTGCTTCGGTAAACCTGAGTAGGTCAATCACGTTACTAAATAAGCCTCCATCAGCCGAGATCCCGAACACCGGCTCTGTCCTGACGTGCTTGCCTTCCCTGTTTATGAGGTACGGCGTCGCTCTGTTGCTGTCTCTCAGATACTCGTCTCTAGTAAAGTAGCTCTTCTTCATACCTAGCTTATCTAGTATGTTAGTCTTGATATAAGACTCGTAACTTACCCCGCTAACTTTCTCTATTATCTTCCCTAAAAGGACATAACCCTCGTTCAAGTAGAACCACCTCTCACCAGGTTTGTGCGTGAGCCACTCGTTATAATCTCTCATGAAGCTCACGACGTCGTCTGGAGTAGCTATAGGAAACCAGTAGTTGCTCAGTCCATAATAGCTGTCTATTAAGGCTTCAGCATAACCTAGTGCGGGTATTCCTGAAGTATGCGAAAGCAGGTGATAAACCTTGATATCGCTAGATTTAATCACGTCAACAAACTTATTTACAGGCTCTTCGAGACTCATTAGACCTCTCTCAACTAGCTGCATGGTCGCTACGGCGGTGAATGTCTTAGTTACGGAGCCAACACAATAGTTTGTGTTTGGTGTTGCAGGTAGTGATTCGGTAATGTCTCGGAAGCCGAAACCTCTAGAGTAGATCACCTCCCTGCCCTTTAGTAAAGCCACACTAATGCCTGGAAACTTGTACTTAGTCAGTCTTTCTTGAATAAAATTCTCGAGAGCAGTGAAGTCCAATCAAACCCACCACAATAGTACTAGATTACTCAGATAAAAAACTACTTATGTCGGCGAGGAACTCGTTAAAACTTAACTCACTTACTCTATGACACGCTACGAAGTGTCTCTTACTGAGCTCAAGTAGTTCAGGTTCTTTCGACCTACACACCTCTGTAGCGTAGGGGCATCTGGGATGATATCTGCAACCCTTAGGCGGGTTGAGTGGGCTCGGAGGCTCGCCCACTACCTCCACGCGCCTCCTATCCCTCAACTTAGGGTCTGGTAAAGGTATTGAGGAGAGTAAAGAGACTGTGTAGGGATGTTTAGGGTTCCCGAAAACCTCGTGTACAGTCGAATACTCTACGACCTTCCCTAAGTACATCACCATAATGAAGTCACTGACGTGTTTAGCTGTTAGTAAGTCATGCGTGATGAAAATGTAGGTCAGTTTATGCCTGTCCTGAAGATCTAGTAGTAGGTTCAGTATCTGCGCCTGTACCGACACGTCGAGAGACGAGGTTGGCTCGTCAAGTACTACTAAAAGTGGTCTAAGTATTATAGCTCTAGCAATAGCTACTCTCTGTTGCTGACCTCCTGAGAGTTCGTGCGGGTATCTCATTAAGTGCTCCGCACTTAAACCTACCTCTTCTAAAGTCTTGATTATTTTCTCTATACGTGTCTTCTCGTCTTCACTGCTGTGTATTTTCAGAGGTCTCTCAAGTATTTCCTTCACCCTCATTCTCGGATTTAGTGATGAGTAAGGGTCTTGAAAAACTATTCCAGTAGATTTCCTGAATTGTTTTAGTTCCTTCTTATTAAGATTTGTTATGTCGCTACCATTGAATATTATCTTGCCTGACGTAGGTTCAATTAATCTCAAGATAGTTAATCCTAGGGTAGTCTTGCCAGAACCTGACTCGCCCACAACGCCTAACGTAGTTCCTTTCTCGACGCTGAAGGAGACTCCATCAACTGCGCGCACGTACTGCTTTTTAGCGAAGAAACTTTTTTTGAATTCGAAATACTTTTTTAAGTCCTCAACTACTAAGAGTTCCATGAGAGTCACCTAATTCTATCGTAGTTGTGGCAAGCAACTAAGTGGCCCTCACGTACTTCAATTATCTGGGGTTCTTCTCTCAAGCACTTACGTGTAGTGTAGGGACATCTTGGGTGAAACCTACAACCACTGGGTGGATTCAGGAGGCTAGGCGGTGTTCCAGGTATTTGGTTTAGTCTGGTCTTTGATTTTCTTCTAGCTACCACACACTCTATCAGACCTTTAGTGTAGGGGTGTTGGGGGTTCTCAAATATCTCTCTCACGTCAGCTACCTCAACTATTTTCCCAGCATACATCACCCCAACTCTGTCACATACTTCAGCTACTATGCCGAAGTTGTGTGTTATTAGTAGTAATGTGAGTCCGTACTCACTCTTGAGTTCATACAACAACTTGAGTATCTGGGCCTGTATAGTGACGTCTAAAGCTGTTGTGGGTTCATCAGCTATTAGTAGGCTGGGCTTACATGTGGTCATCATAGCTATCATAGACCTTTGTTTCATTCCCCCGCTAAACGTATGGGGGTAGTCTTTAGATCTTAGGTCAGGGTCAGGTATCCCTACTTTACCTAATTGTTTTACCGCGGCTACTAATGCTTCCTTCCACGACATTCTGAAATGTATTAGTGGGACTTCAGCTACCTGAAAACCTATAGTGTGAACTGGGTTCAGAGACGTCATGGGGTTCTGGAATATCATCGCTATTTCTCTTCCCCTGATCTTCTGTAGCTCGCTCTCACTAGCTCGCAACAGGTCTATGCCCTTAAAGAGTATATTACCGCGTAAGAGCCTCGCGTTAGGAGGGAGTAGTCTGGGTATAGCTAAAGCCAACGTACTCTTACCGCACCCTGTCTCGCCGACTAAGCAGAAGGTTTCACCCTCATAAATCGCTAGACTTACTCCGTCAACTGCTCTTACACAGCCTCTGCTAGTCTCGTAACATATGTGTAGGTCCCTTACCTCAAGAAGCGCTTCAGACACTCGCGTCACCCCAGCCTCAACTTAGGGTCTAGAACGTCTCTTAGAGCGTCTCCTAGAAGGTTAAAACTCAATGCAGTCAAGGTTATGAATAGCCCGGGAAACACGGAACACCACGGTGCTTTGAATATGTAGTCTTTTCCCTCGTTGAGCATAGCGCCCCAGTCAGGAGTCGGGGGTTGAGCACCGAAACCTAAGAAGCTAAGTGCTGTAGTGTAGAGTATCGCTGAAGGTATAGTTAAAGTTGCTAGGACTATAACAGAAGCTAGTGTATTTGGTAAAACATACCTGAACATTATGCTCAAGCTAGACTCACCCACAGCTCTCGCAGCAGTTATGAATTCTCTGCTTATTATTGACTGCGTCTTAGCCCTCACTATCCTCGTGTAGGGAGCCCAACTAACTATAGAGACTGCTACGACAACGTTCGTTAGTCCAGGACCCAATATAGTCACTATAGCTAGAGCCAAGATTATTGGGGGAAAAGCCCAGAGCATGTCAGTAATCGCTGATATTAATTTATCAATTGACCCCCCGTAGTACCCAGCTATTAAGCCTAAAGGAACTCCTATCCCCGCTTCAATCAAGACTACTAGCAGACCTACCCATAAAGCTATCCGAGCACCGTAAACAATCCTGCTGAAGACGTCTCTCCCTAGATGATCAGTCCCGAAAACATTCGTTGTAGATGGTGGCAGTAGTCTAGATGAAGGATCTACCTCATCAAACTTCTTAGGAGCTATGAAGTCAGCTGTTAAAGCAATGAATAACATGAAGGACAAAATGATTAAGCCAGCTAAACCCCTCTTATGTTTTAAGAAGAGCATAAATTCCTCGCTGCTACTTAATGACTTAATCTTTTCTCTAATGAGTAGTGTCATGAGCCACCACCCTTCTCTATACGTACGCGCGGGTCTAAGACAGCCACCACGATATCTCCTAATGTGTTGAAAACTACTGTGAGGACAGTTATTATCAGTACTATACCCTGAACCACGGCGTAGTCTTGTCTTATTATTGAAACATAGAGTAACCTACCCATCCCCGGCAAAGCGAATAAAGTCTCTATAACTACTGCACCTCCTATCAGCCACGGCACATCAAGAAAGAACATAACGACCACTGGTATCATCGCGTTCCTAAGTGCGTGAACTAATAATACCCTCTTCTTATTAAGTCCTTTAGCCCAGGCAGTCCTTATATAGTCTTCGTTAAGGACTTCGATCATTTCAGCTCTCGTGAGTCTCATCACGTAAGCCGACGAGGGGAGTGCTAGCGATAGCGCGGGCAGTATCAGAGAGTGTAATCCCTCATAACCAGATATGGGTAAGAGCTTTAGGTAGTATCCAAAAACTAACATCAACATAAGACCAAACCAGAAGCCAGGTATTGAGTAACTAGCAACTCCCGCTACAGATATAACGCTATCTACTAGAGTTCCCCTCTTCAGCGCTGTCAGGAGTCCTGTCGTCACGCCAATAGAGTAAGATAGTAGTGTCGAGATGAGCATTAACATCATAGTGTAAGGCAGTCTCTGAGATATAAGTGAAGATACCTGCTCTTTAGTAACTATGGAGACTCCTAAGTCGCCTCTAATGACGTGTGAGAGCCAGTAGAAGTACTGTATGTATATGGGCTGGTCAAGTCCCCAAGCCCTCCTTAATTCCTCAATCTTAGCAGGAGTTACTCTTTCCCCAGCTAGAAGGAGTTTTATGGGGTCTCCTGGCAACATATACATTATGTAGAAAAGAATTATCGTTACACCAAAAATAACTGGAATCCCTATTAAGAGTTTCTTGGCTACGTATGTGAGTAGACCCATCTTAGTACCTACTCCACTACTATCTCTGCTCTACCCACGCATCGTTAATTATGAGCGTACCGTAAGGTGGGAGCACTATTAACCCCTTAACATTCTTGTTAACAGCCGTGTATTCCTTGAGTACGAAGAGAGGTATCAGCGGGAGATCCTTAAGTAATATCTCCTGTACCCTAGAGTAAACTTTAGTTCTCTCAGTCATGTCACTCACGGAGCGGCCCATCTCCAGCAACTCATCTACTTCAGGGTTTGAGTACGTGTAGTTGCCGTACTCGCTGTGAACTAGGTAAATCAGTATGTCTGGGTCAGCCCACGAGAACCTCCTCAAAGCTAGTTCAAAATTCCACTCACTAGTCAATTCTCTTATATAGTCATACGTGTATTCCTTAATTTCTACGTGTATTCCTATTTTCCTCAGCTGTGCTTGAATTAAGGGGGCAGATTTCTTGAGTGCTGGGTCATCAGTTGGTGAGAGCAGCGTCATTTTTAGCGGGATGCCGTTCTTATCAACTATCCCGTCACCGTCTGTGTCTACCCAGCCAGCTTGCCTGAGGAGTTCTCTAGCTTTATTCAAGTCGTGTTCGTAGAGATTCTCAGCAAGTCTCTCGACTGACTCATTGTAGCATATTTGTGAGGGCGAGAGGAAAGAAAACCAGGGTACTACGTTATTGTCTAGTATTGCGGCTATCTCACTCCTGTTAAGTGCCGTCATTATTGCTTGACGTACCCTAATGTCGTCTAGAGGTTCTTTCTTAACGTTAACCATTATGTAGTGTATGCCTGGAGACAGGGTCTCGTAGAGTTGTATGTTCGGGTTCTCTCTGAGCCTCCTAACTTCTTCTAAAGGCACCCCCCTAACGATATCTACTCTGCCTGCCTCAAGCTCTGTTATCCTAGTAAGGTCTTCTGGAATGAATCTTATCACTATTTCGTCTATGTATGGGTTGGGACCTTTGTTATTCACGAAGGGCATGTTAGTTCTGTAATTGTCGTTTCTTATTAGAGTTACGTGAGAGCCCCTAACCCACTCTTTGACTTTGTAAGGACCACTACCTACTGGAAGTCTGTTGAAGGCGTCATCACCAACTTCTCTAGCTACCTTAGCGTTGACAGCCCCTCCATAATTAGTTACGAGCACGGCCCAAAGATACGGTGCCGGCCTGCTGAGAATTAATTTAAGTGTGTACGTATCTAAGACAATAATCTCTGCCACGTCAGCGAAGTCTTCTGCATAAGGTGATATGCTTTTATATCTTTCTATTGATTCTTTGATAGCTTCTGCCGTCAGTGGGTCTCCATTAGAGAACTTAGCGCCTTCAGGTATATGAAAGGTTATGACTGTGCCGTCCTCTGAGACCTCCCAACTCAAAGCTAGGTCAGGGACTATATTCATATCTGGCCCAAGCACTACCAGAGGTTGAAAAATCAGATCATGAACTTCATTAGACCAGGTTACTTGCTGCACGTCTAAGCCCATAGGCTCCTCAGGTATCGCAATAACTAAAGTCCTCTTTAATTGAGGAGTAGTCGCCGCAGGCGAGGTTGGGGTAGGGGTGGGTGCAGGCATTAGAGTAAAGTATGTAGCTAATAAAGCAATAATCACAACTGAAATTAGAACGATTACAGTGAACTTAGATATAGCTTTATTTAAATGCACGAGATCACCTCATTAAAGAGTCGTTATATTGAAGCTAATAAACTTTCAAGTCTCATTAACGTTATTTTGACATACTTTATCTAATCAGGTGTTAGTTTTTAAGTCATTTTAACTTATTTCAACTACTCAAAATACTTTTAATGTGATTCAATGGACTGTCTATGGGGGAGGGGGTTAATGTCTAAATATGACATCATAATTAGGGGAGGTGTGCTCGTTGACGGGACTGGGGCACCACCCTTCAGAAGAGATATCGGAATAGCTGATGGCGTCATAGTTAAGATAAGTGACTTATCTGGTGAGTCGGCTGAGGAGATTATTGAAGCCCGCGACTTCTTCGTGGCTCCAGGCTTCATAGACATCCATAACCATAGCGACAGCAGTATTTTCATGCTTCCTACAGCAGACAACTATGTTACTCAAGGCGTCACCACTATAGTAGTAGGTAATTGCGGGTACTCTCCAGCTCCTTTAACAGAGGAGAACAAAGAATTTATTGAGTATGGCGAGAGAGAATTTATTAAGGAGTTCGGCAGTATTCCCTGGCGTTCTTTTAGTGAGTATCTTAAGAATCTTGAATTACTTGAGAAAAGCTTAAACGTAGTTACTCTAGTTGGTCACGGGACTCTAAGGAGTGCAGTCCTGGGCGCGGGGGAAGCAAGACCTACGGCGAGACAGCTCGAAGAGATGAAGAATTTATTGATTGAAGCTATGAACGCGGGAGCTTTCGGCATGTCTTCAGGTCTTATCTATGTCCCTGGAATTTTCTCAGACACTATTGAGTTGATTGAATTATCTAGAGTAGTCTCGAGATACGGAGGTGTTTACGCAACTCATATCAGGAATGAGGGTGTTGGACTTATAGACGCAGTCATAGAAGCAACGCAAGTCGCGCTAGCTAGTGGCGTCAGTCTAGAGTTATCACATGTTAAGGCAGCTGGACCGCCTGCTTGGGGAAGTGTTTCTAAGGTTCTAGACTTAATAGAGGAGTATGCTAGGAGAGGTTACGACTTCAGTGCCGATGCATATCCCTACGCGGCCAGTTCTACAAGCCTGGAAGCACTACTACCTGCCTGGGTTAGAGAGGGGGGTTACGAGAAAATGGTTGAGAAGTTGAAGAAGCCAGAGTTACTGAATGAGTTAAAAAGTTTTCTAATGAGGTACGGCATACCTGAAGAAATGCATAGTGACTGGGATAAGATAAGAGTTTCATACTCAGAAAATCATCCAGAGGTTCTAGGGAAGAACATAGAAGAAATATCAAGAATATGGGGTGTTGAGCCTGTAGACGCTATAGTTAGGTTGCTTGTAGAAGATGAAGGTCTGACAAATGTTGTGATGCACACTATGAATGAAGACGATGTTGTTAAGGCAGTATCACACCCTCTAGTAGCTATAGGAAGCGACGGTAGCGTGATGAGGTTTGGCGAGGGAGTACCACACCCGAGAAATTACGGGACATTCCCTAGAGTCATCGCTAAGTATGTGAGAGAGATGAAGGTCTTAAGTCTCCCGGAAGCTATAAGGAAAATGACTTCCTTACCTGCTAGAAAATTAGGGCTATACGATAGAGGAGTATTAAGGCCTGGTTTCAAAGCTGATATAGTAGTATTTAATTACTACACTATAAGGGATAGAGCGACTTACGAGAATCCACACACTTATTCGACCGGCGTAGAGTACTTGCTAGTTAACGGCGAGCTCGTAGTAAAAGAGGGTAAACACACAGGAGTTAAGTCGGGGAAGCTATTGAGGAAGTCTTAAGCTAGACTGTTTCCCATCTTCATTACCTCACATCACTCAAAAACCTGACCTACTCTATGAAGGTGGACTCATCCCTAGACGTAAGACATTTAATAAATCCTGACTTATATTACACGAGCGGTGATTGCGTTGGCGATACTTCAGATAGCACTCGATTCAACAGATCTAAAAAGAGTTCTTAAGCTGTCTGTAGAAGTAGCTTCAGTGACTAAATGTGAGAGTGTGTGGCTTGAAGCAGGGACTCCCTTAATCAAGTCTTGGGGCACGTTGGCAGTGAAGTCTCTGAAGGACCTTACGGGCTGCTTCGTCGTAGCTGATACTAAATCTATGGACGTACCTGGTTTAGAGGGTGCAGTAATGTATGAAGCCGGTGCTGACGCGTACACGGTCCTGGCTGTTGCTGAAGACGAAATGATTAAAGAAGCTGTAGAGGCCGCACGTAGTTATGGTAAGTCTGTGATAGGAGATTTAATAAGTCATCCTAGACCACTTCAGAGAGCACAGGAACTCCACCGATTAGGTGTGGACACGATAGTTTATCATATAGGGATAAGCGTTCAGAGGGCTCGGGGTTTGAGAGCAATAGACTTACTGAATGAGGCGGCGAGAATAAAGAGGGAAACATCACTCAGAGTAGCTGTAGCAGGTGGTATCAAACCAGAAGACGTTAAGAAAATAGTAGAAGAAGGCATAGACATAGTCATAATAGGGGGAGCCATAACTAACTCAGAAAGACCTATAGAAGCGGTTATGAAGACGCTCACGTACATGAAGTAAAACTTAAGCACTTTCTTAGAAACATCAAATTTTTGTGATAAAATTTAGTTGAGATAATTATTTATCGCACACTATAGCCTCGTTTAAGAGTTCCCTGCGAAGCTCTAGCAACTTCTCGTAAAGTTTCTCCGAGTCTATTCTCAAAGGCTTTTTATTAGAGATTATCTTTTTCCCATCCACATATACATCGTTAACGCTTTCATCTCCTATGTTATAGACTATGGTAGTGTAAGGGTCTTCTCTCAAACTCGCAATCCTGGTCTTAGGCGGTTTCAGGACCACTATGTCGGCCTTCATGCCAGGTTTTAATGCTCCAACTAACTCTCCTATACCTAAGCTTTTGGCAGCTTTGCTAGTAATCATCTCAAGAACTTCTCTTGGTTGGAGCTTGCCAGGCGTTCTATAACGACTTGACTGTGCAGCTATAGCTAGCTTTACTTGCTTGAAGAGACTTAAGTCTCCGTCTGTTACGGGCCCGTCCGTAGCTAGAGATACTGTAATACCTCTCTCTAAAAGCTCTCCTACCCTCGCTATGTCTTGACCCCAACTCATTATAGTGAACGGTGAGTACGCAACGTATATTTCGTGCTTAGACAACACCTTAATATCTTCGTCTGTAAGATACACTGCGTGAGCCAGTAAAGGTTTGGTTCGCAAGATACCCAGTTTTGCGGCTAGGTCCGTAGGCGTCACTCCATATTTACTCCTAACGTAGTCAAGCTCGTGTAGAGACTCAGAGAAGTGCATATGGATTCTTATGCCGCTCTCCTCTGAGAATTCGACAGCCTTAAGTATAGTCTCGGTACTGCACGAATACATTGCATGAACTCCTATCATAGTCTTCACTCTGCCGTTTGCGGTCCCGTTGAAGTTTAAAGCGAAGTTTATTGAGTCCTCGATAGTGTGTTTTGGTGCGTGCTCACTATACTCTACGACACCCTTAGCTAGAACACCCCTAACACCTAACTCCTCAACAGCTCTGACTACTTCTTCTTCATAGAAGTATTGGTCCGCGAAAGTAGTAATACCGTTTTCCAGCATCAGTAGTATTGAAGCCTTCGTAGACACGTAGATGTGTTCTGGTCTTAACAGACCCTCGACACACCAGATTTTCCTCAACCAGTCAAATCCAGTCAAGCCAGCTCCTAAGCCCTGGAGAATTAGCATCGGTGCGTGCGTGTGAGTATTTATTAGTCCGGGCATCACTATCGCGTTCTCATCTCCCTCAACGAGATCACACCTTACTGAATCTCTCTTATCCCATCTCGTCACTTCTTCAATCAATCCAGTAGCGTCATCAAACGCAACTAGCCCGTTACTTATTAGCCCGTATTCTCTACTCATAGATACTATGAGTCCTCTTAAGCACACGATCATTATTATGAACACCCAATATCTCATTAACAACAAAACTTAAGTACGGAATTATGATTTAATTTAAAAAGACTTACCCTAAGATTTTTATTCTGTCAGCCCAGTAGAGGCCTCGCGCCTTTATTGGGGGATACAGTATGAAGCCTAATATCGGAGTTATTATGGCTGTTATGAATGCGTTGTTGAATATCACCCAAGGCGCGAAAAAGCCCCATATGAACGCTTTAGGTAATCCTATAACAGGTTCTGCGAAGTCGAGCCACCAAGAAATATATAGTGAGCACCACACGCTAGATACTAGAACTCCCCATACATAGAACTCGATGATGCTGCGCGGCGTCCTGAACGAGTGGTCTCTCATTAGCTTGTAAGGTACGTAAGCTATTATGAAGTTCCCCACGAAACCTCCTAAGCTACCTACGCTTAGGTATCCGGCTAGCGCGTCAGCTATGAAGTTACCTATTGATGTTCCTAAGGCGCCAGGAATGCCGAATAGTATTCCGAAAAGCGGTGCGAGGGCGTTGGCTGGTCTAACCCACGTGAAGCCAGGTATTATAGGTATTCCCCCAGTAGCTGCTAACGCGCCACCGTAGACAGCTGCAGACAGCGCGGCCACAGACACGTCAATCGCGTCCCACTTTATTACTTGCCTCACTATCTTTAAACCCTTGAAAGTCCTGCCACTTAACTCCATGAAGAATATGAGTGTACCCACTAACCACAAGACCCCGCTAATTGCGAATAGTCCATCTCTCCCTAAGATGTTGAAAGGTTGTGTTATTATCCATTCACTGGATTTGTCAAGTCCTTTAGCTAGTATGTCAAACCCTATGTAGAATATGAAGGCTACGAAGATAGCTGCTATTATGAAGGCAATAATCCATAATGCTGATGAGATGGGTCTAGAAGCCATCATGCTCACCTCCTTAACACGCCGGCCCGCATCCAGTAATAGAGTACTGCACCCAGGCCGACAACCAATAATGCCACACCTATTATATTAGCTACTGGGTAAAGACCTGACTCATATACTCCAGCATAGACGAAAAGATAGTAAATCCCCATAGTGAGAAGCCATAGAAGCCCTATTAGCAAGACTAAAAGTCCCCCCTTAGCCTTACTAACTAACAAGACTATGCCGGCAACAAATATTATGATTCCTATAACTGTTAATAGAAGGTACTGATCTATCATTGGATTCACCACATGATAATACCTATTATAGTAAATTTAAGTTTTTTAGCTCTCTGAATTAAAAGAGCATAACAAAGTTGTTGCATCTGAAAGCCTAGTCTCTTGGAACGAGAATGAGTAGAAAGATTTATAATGCTTGTGTTTACAGTATCTTTTGATGGGATACTTGCTCATGATAGTTACCTCAGAATACTTGAGGAGCGAGCCTCTCATAGATTCGGGAATTACGTCCTCGCCTCACATTATATGGAATAGAGGTGGTGTCTCCAAGACCTGGCACGAGGTTAAATCCCTGATAGAGGAGGGATATAGTCTTAAACTCTCCAGAGTCCTGCTATTCATGACGGGGAGGAATTCAAGTGAGTGAGACCGTTCACATAAGAGTTAGTAAAAAAGAAGACGTTGCTGAGAGAGTTATTATTGCTGGTGATCCAGCACGCATTGATCTATTGAGGGAATTCTTAGAAGAACCCAGACTAGTAAGTAGTGTGAGAGGTTATCACGTCTATACAGGCTCTTATAAGAGTGTGCCAGTCACTCTTGCTGTTCATGGGATAGGTTCTGGGTCAGCCGCCTTAGTAATAGAGGAATTAATCATGTTGGGTGCTAAAGTCTTGGTTAGATTAGGGACCTGCGGCGCTATGATTAAAGAGTTAGATGTGGGTGATGTTGTAATGCCTGCTGGCGCCTCGTACTATTCTGGCGGGATTTTTTATCAGTACTTGGGTGAGTTAGTTTCTCAGGCAGCGATTCCTGATTTCCAGTTGTTTAAGAACCTCGTTGAGGAAATACACTCGTCTGGTATTAAGTATTTAGTAGCTCCTATAGTAAGTTGTGATGCTTTCTATACTGAGGAGGGATTTATTAGTAAGTGGGTTAAGAGAGGTGCGGTAGCGGTAGACATGGAGACAGCTATACTGTACGTGTTAGGTCTCTTGAGGAACGTGAAGACAGCTTCAGTATTAATTGTGAGTAACTCATTAGTTAAACCTAGTAGATTCCTCTTAGCTGATGAGTTAAAGAGCTTCGTTAAGCGAGTAGCTGTCAGTGTTTTAGAAGCACTTATTAAGACGCCGGCCGACATGAAGCAACTCAATCGCTAAGCATTTTAAGTCTTTAAGTCTTCGTTTTTAATTATTTCATGACTACTTAATCGCGGGCGAGTTAAGATGAAAGCTCTACTCCTCTACTCACCAGGTGTTTTGAGATTAACAGATGTTCCTGACCCTGTATTAGGTGAGAATCAAGTATTGATTAAAGTCGAGAGGTCAGGTATCTGCGGTACTGATAAGGCTTTCTACAAGGGAACCTACAGACCTGGTAAAACACCGATAATACTGGGTCATGAAGTTTCTGGTAGAGTTGTTGATTTGGGCAAGAACGCCAGTATCGATAAATCTATAATTGGCGCTAGAGTTACTACAGAAATAAACTTCTACTGCGGTAAGTGCTGGTATTGTAGAAATGGTTTACCCACACACTGTCCTTATAGGGAAACCCTAGGTATATCTGTTGACGGTAGTTTCGCAGAGTACGTAGTGAGTAGGCATGATTTAATACACGTAGTAAATGATTTAACACCTCTTCAGGCAGCTTTTGTCGAACCCCTCGCAGCTGTAGTTGAAATGGTTGAGTTGGCGCCACCACAACATAACGCAAACATAGCGGTAATAGGGGTTGGGACTGTAGGGCTTTTAACTTTAGGACTTCTTTCAAGACTCTATGAGCCCAGACTTTTGGTAGCTGTGGCTAGACCAGACACTCCTAAGAGAAACGTAGCTTTCGACATGGGCGCGCACGAAGTATTATCTGGTGAGGAACTAGCAGAGGTGGTTGCTAGAAATACTCCTGAAGGAGCTGGGTTTGATTACGTGGTTGAGGCTTCAGGAACTCCTGAGGGACTTCAAAAAGCTGTCGAGATCGTGAGACCACGTGGTGTCGTAGCAGTCAAGTCTACACACGGCATCCCGACTAAAATTGACGTGACTAAGCTAGTAGTAAAAGAAGCTAGTCTTGTAGGGAGTAGGTGTGGCCCCTTCAAGAAAGCCATAAAACTGTTGAGAGAGGGGGTCATCCAAGTAGAGAAGCTAGTTACTTCAGAGTTTCCCTTAAGTAGAGGCATTGAAGCGTTTGAGAAAAGCTTTGAGAGAAGAGAGATAAAAGTTCACATAATCGCTTGATAGGTAATCTCATGCAACTCCACAGCTACGAGGCTTCCTTTTACTCACACGTTGAAACAATTTTTAAATCCTAATTTCTACTAGGATTATAAGATGTCAGCAGGTGGTTGCAGTGTCTCTTTCGGGACTTTATCTGCCTAGAGATTCTGTGATCCATAAGCTAGATGCTCGTGTTAAATTAGCTTGGTTTATTTTAGCTTTTGCAGCCTCAATAGCTAGTCAGTGGGATGGTTCTGTTTCGGTATTTGTGTATTTATCACTTATAGTAGGGTTGGCGCTTGCTAAGATATCTGTGAAGAGAGCTATTCTAACTATAGTGTATAGTGTAGTGTTCTTTCTAGTAACTACTTTAGTGTGGGCGTCTATGTACCAGGATGTGGGCAACTACATCACTACTTTCCCTCTAATCAATATTAGGTTGACTGACGCAGGACTCTTAGTAGGGACTGGAAAATTCTTCCTCATAGTAAACCCCATCACAGCTTTTTTGCTACTCATGACCACCACCAGGATGTACGATTTGCACTACATAATCACTAAAGCCGGGTTACCGTATAAAGCAGGTTTTATGTTTACTCTAGCCTTAGGTTTACTACCCTACACGTTTACTGAGATAAAAAACATAATTGATGTTCAGAAAGCTAGGGGGCTAGAAGTAGACTCAAGAAACCCTATTAAGAAAATAGTCTACGTAGTGCCGATTTTCGTCCCTCTAGTAATAAGGATGATGAGTTACGTGTGGGACTTAAGCATAGTTTTAAGTGTTAGAGGGTTTGGAGCACACCCCAAGAGATCATACTACTTCTCTCTTAAGTGGGGTAAGAAAGATACGATAGCATTGTCATTGCTAACAGCAATGTATTTATCGATAATATTCCTCAAGCTAACAGGCTTTTCTACTTACTACTTCTTGAGGGGTGTGTGAAGTGTCTACGGTAATCAGTATTGAGGACTTATGGTTTAAATATTTAGCTAGTAGCGAGTGGGTTCTAAAGAACATCAACTTTAAAATGAAAGAGGGTGAGACGGTAGTCATCATGGGTCCTTCAGGCTGTGGTAAGTCGACATTACTGTATGTTCTAGTCGGGATGATACCGCACGTGATAAGGGGGGAATTAAGAGGTAAGGTGAACGTTCTAGGAATGAACGTTGAGGAGGTGAGGCCTGAAATACTTAGTAGGCACATAGGCTTTGTTTTCCAGAACCCTGAACTCCAGGTCATAATGCCTACTATTCTTGAGGAGTTAGTATTCGGGTTAGAGAATTTAAACTTAAACAGAGAAGAAATTGAAAGACGAGTGACTGAAGTCCTAGATTTTATTGGATTTAGAGGAAGAGAGTTTGAGGACCCGCACGCCTTGAGTTCCGGGGAGAAGCAGGTGCTAGCTATCGCGTCAGTACTTGCTTTAAGACCTAAAATCCTCGTTTTAGACGAACCTACTTCTATGTTAGATCACGTAGGTACCTCTAAGATATTAGGTTTGGTTGAGAAGCTAAAGAGAGAAACGAATCTTTCTCTACTGGTTGTTGAGCATAGGATTGAGTGGATAGCAGAACACGCTGACAGAGTTATCGTAATGAAGGACGGCGAGTTCGTGAGAGAGGGAACACCCAAAGAGATATTCAATGATAAGGAGTTAATTCAAAAGACTGGTGTGAGACCACCTCAAGTCTCTGAAATCTTTTACAAGGTAGCTGAACGCAGACCTCAATTAATTAAGAGTGGGATACCTGTGACGATGAGTGAGGCTCTCAACCTCATAAGTGAGGCAGGGCTTAACACGAACACATTATTTCATCTGGTTCCTGTGGAGGGCGGGTCTGAAAAGCCGTGTGAGGACGTTTTAATTAGTGTTAAGGATCTCTGGTTCAGGTACAGGAAAGATTCGCCGTGGGTTCTTAAGAACATTAACTTAGACATATGTAGGAGGGAGTTCGTAGCTATCATAGGGCATAGTGGTGCAGGAAAAACAACTCTAGTAAAACACTTTAATGGCTTGTTAAAGCCTGTGAGAGGTAATGTGATTGTAGCAGGACGAGATACTAGGAGGGTGCCCACATCCATGCTAGCAAGAGTTGTTGGTATGGTAATGCAGAACCCGGAAGCTCAGTTCTTCGCGAGCACTATATATGAGGAAATGAGCTTCTCTCTTAAGAGGATTGGTTTAAAGAAGGAGGAGATAGAAAGCAGAATTAGAGAGGCTTTTGAAATAGTTGATTTAGTTAAACCATTAGACATATCACCTCACCTCCTCAGTTTTGGCGAGAAACATAGGTTAGCTATAGCTTCAGTGCTTGTTTTAAAGCCTCAAGTACTAGTCTTAGATGAGCCGTTCTCAGGACTTGACTACAAGAGGAGTCTCCAGCTCTTACTAGCTTTAAGAAGATTTGTTGAGGATGGAGGTACTGTAGTCTTAGTAGCGCACGACCTCCAGTTAATCAGTGAAGTAGCTGATAAAGTGGTTGTGTTAGAGAACGGCACTATAAAGCGCATCGGCGCTATGAGAGAAGTCTTAAGTGATGCCGAGTGGCTAAAAACTCAGGGTTTCACACCTCTCCAGTCAGTGTTGCTAGCTAGGGAGGTAGGTCTGAAATCTTTAGTCAAGACTGGCGAGATCTCAGAAGCGCTTGTTAATGCTCTTAAATCTTAACCTCTCTACTACATGAACTGTCTTAGTTCATGAGTCATAAACAAAACCTGATATAAATGTTTGGCAGTTACATATCATTAAAATAGTCTTGATGACCTGATAGTGGTAAAGACGAGCTCCTAGTTACCGTGGAGTGATTTGCATGATTATCTTGAAAATATATTAATTAACAAATATATTAACACGGAGACTAGCATTATAGCTAAACCAACTATTGAGAGCGCTAATCCGCTCGTAATCGTCTTATGTGTATTAGTGCTGGAACATAGATTAAATAGTATAGTCTCTATAGATGGTGTCCACAGGTAATAGGTTTGGCATGGCTACTTCATCCTCGAAGTAGCAGGTAATGTCTGAGGTAACTTTAAAACTCTCTAAAACGTTAGGGGGCTTTTAGGAGCTCGTAGGTAACTGCAGTCGAGAGTAAGCGTAAGCAGGTTTGGGTGCGTAATAGTAAGCTAATAGAGACACCTAGTAGACGAGGAGCTAGTTAGCAATATCGAGATAGGAGAATCGCTGGGTTCGCCACTGACGTGTATGCTCTCACTTTCATCATGTACTTTCGCGTTTTAGTAAACTTGCTAAGCTTTAGATAGAGATATTGTATGGAGATATGACTAATTTACGGGTTTAGAGTAATTTTTAGTTAGGGACTAGTATGGGGTTTATTCGGAATATTAGTGAATTGAGTGTTTCACTACTTCACGAGATTTTATTAGAGGTGGTTGAGGAAGGTTTAGCTAGAGCAGACCCTTACGACGCGGTAATGAGGAATCTTAGTGTAAGGGATGGTAGACTCACTATAGGGGGGTATGAGGTCTCTATTCCTGAACGTGTGCACGTGGTCGGGTTTGGTAAGGCGTCTATGAAGATGTTGGGGGCTCTTCAGGATTTGCTCGGTAAGGTAATTTGTGGTGGTGTTGTAATAACGCCGGATGTTGAGGGTTGGGCTGGTTCTGTGAAGATATTGAGAGGCGATCATCCCTTCCCCACAATCAACACTTTAAAGTCCTCTCTTCACCTACTTGATTATCTAGAAAGAGAGGTTGGAGAGAACGACTTAGTCTTGGTGTTGGTGTCTGGCGGCGGTTCAGCGCTCTTTGAGGTTCCTGAAGATGAGTTGACTCTTGAGGAAGTCTCTGTAGTTACTAAGGAGCTCATGAAGAGAGGCGCTGATATAGTAGAACTCAATACTGTTAGGAAGAAGCTCTCGAGAGTTAAGGGAGGTAAGCTACTCAAGTATGTGAAGGCTCAAAAGATCGTCACGTTGATTATGAGTGACGTAGTAGGTGATAGACTAGACGTAATAGCTTCAGGACCTACAGTACCAGATAACACTTCCTTCAGAGACGCTTACCAAATACTGAAGAAGAAGAATTTATGGGATGATTTACCTCATAAGGTGAGAATATTCATAGAGAGAGGACTAGCTAACGAAGTACCTGACACCCTAAAAGAAGGAGACCCGCTCTTTAATAAGGTTCGTAATTTCATTATAGCTAGTAACCAACTAGTTTTAGAATACTTAAGTTCTACCTTGTCGAGGAGAGGCTTCAACACTATACTACTAACGTCTATGCTTGAGGGAGAAGCTCGCGAGGTCGGCAAAGTTCTTGGTTCTATCGTGAGGAATATCAAGCGTTACTCAAAACCCGTAAGTACGCCGGCCGCAATACTGGCGGGTGGGGAAACCGTAGTCACAGTTAGAGGGAGCGGTGTTGGTGGGAGAAATCAGGAATTGTGTCTCTCATTTACTGCCTCTATTAGGGGATTACGTGACGTAGTAGCTGCTTGTGTGGGGACTGACGGGATAGATGGTGTTAGCCCGGCTGCTGGCGCCGTAGTAGATGGAGAACTCTTCGAGGAAGCTACTAAGAGAGGACTAAGCCCCGAAGAATACTTACTAAATAATGATAGCTACACGTTCTTTCAGATGATGAGGAGAGCCATATATACTGGATACACGGGCACTAACGTTAATGACATATTCGTAGCACTCATAAAATAATATCCAGCAATTCTTTGACTAAACTTAACTTAAAAAGTAGTTAAGTTATCCAACTTATTTTCTTTTAAGAACAAACCCTATTAAGAACCCAACTAATAATAGCATTATACCTGCTACAGCGGTAGCTGTGTAGTCGACTACGAGAGTCTCTACTGGAGATGTCTCTGTAACTTTCACGGTAGTTGCTTCTCTTTCAGTAGTTTTATACGTAAGCACAGATGTAACGGTCTTAGTCTCAGTTTCTGGTGGCAACGTAACTGTTTGTGTTTGAATAGGTGCTGGCGTGATTGTCGTGTACGTATATGTTTCTGTTTGAGTCATTGTGGTGGTGATGGTGGTAGTAATGGTGATAGGCTGAGTCTCGGTAACCGTTACCGTTATTTGCGGGGGCGGGGTTTCTGTCTCTGTAGTTGTTTCGGTTGGTGTTTCTGTAGTCGTTTCTGTGGTTGTCTCTGTCGGTGTCGGCGTCTCTGCACCTAGCAAATATTCTTGGTGCGGCTTCATGAGAGGATACTCATCAATATTATTAGAATCTATTACGTATGGGGTGTCACCAATCCCATTATTATCTAAGTCGCTCCCATTATAATTACTCCAGTAATTACCCATATAACTCGTGAAGTACCTGTCTTCATACGCGAACGCGTACTTGTCGGGAGAATACCAGCGATTAGTACCGGGAGTCCCGTAGATGTCGTAATTATTTGCATTACTGAAAGTATTCAAGTATATCATGTTATCAGAGAGGATCCCTCCTGAGGTTATGGAGAGGTATATCCCGTATGTGTTATTGACGATCGTGTTAAGGAATATTCTATTGTATCTTGCCGGGTTTGTCGTGCCGCGGATTCTAATGCCGTTACCATTATCGACTATTGTGTTGTTAGCTATGGTGTTATTGCTTGCTTCGTTAATGAATATTCCGTATGAGTTAATCCATCCATGTATCTTGTTATACGCGACTGTGACGTTTGACGACCTATACACTCTAATTCCGTAGTAGCCGGTTATTGAGGAGTTTGTCGTTGTTACTATGTTATAAGCGATCGTCACGTTCTGAGAGCCTGCGTAGACGTCTATGCCGTGCCAGTTACCCTCCTGAATTATGATAAATCCTTTAACAACAACGTCATTGGCTTGGATTCTTAAGAGGAAGCCGCTCTTCTTGATGACCACGCTCTCGTCAGGTACTTCAGGTCTCCCAAGAGCTAGGAGTCTTAAGCCGTTTTTGTTTATGATAGTTCCGTTTACTTCAGTGTAGGTTCCTGGTCTAACGCAGATTGTCTGCCCGGGCTGTGCTGCCGTGACAGACATATTTATGCTTGGGTAATTATCTGGCACTATGATGTCGCATTCTGTCTCGTTAGGAGGCACATAACTCAAGAGGTTTAAGGACTGACTAGAGATGCGGGGCTTCCCCACAATGTTTTCGGGGATAGTAGCTGGCGTTGTAACGGATGTTAATACTAGAATAGCTAGCGTTAAAAGCAAAACGTATCTAACGTCCATTAAGTACACCTTCAATATTCCAATTCGCTGGTTAGTTAATAAACGTTTAAGGTATTGATTACCGCGTTTTCTTGAGGACTTGCCAGGATTATCGTCTTTTACGTAATTTCTTTAATGAATTCATCAACTATCTTGAGAAACTCTTCCGGTTTTTCTTCGTGTGGTAGGTGGCCGCACCCACTTATTGTTGCTAGCGTGTGTTTTGACTCATTACTTAACAGATTCACTAGATCTAAGCTACTGCTTAGCGGCACTATCTCGTCGTTTACTCCGTGTATTACCAAGATTGGTTTCTTTAAGTTCTTTAATGAGTTACTTATTTCTAGAAATTCCCCATACTTCATCAACCAGTAGAGTCCTTTGTCCCAGTCTCTAGCTTTTAAAGGGTATTTGTATCCTTCTATGATTTCCTTCGTTAGCATAGACTTATTATACCAAGCTCGATAAAGGATTTGTTCTAGCTGACCTACAAAGCTCCTCACTATTAGAGGTCCGTATTTGTCAGCTAAAGGCATCGAGTAAAAGATGTTTTCAAGCAAGCTCTTCTGCCTTGCTCTCCACGCTGGAGCAACCAGCACTAGAGCCTCAACGATCTCTGGGTGTTCCAGTGTTATGAGGAGAGCCAGCCCCCCGCCTGCAGAGTGCCCTATCAGTACTGCGCTACTGACGTTGAGTTTCTTCAGGAGCTCGTAAGTTAGTTTTACTTGCCCCTCAGTAGAGTATGGGTTGAAGCTGAGTGAAGCTGGGTCTGCCCTCTCAGTGAGTCCGAATCCAGGCCTGTCAAAAGCTATGACTCTACCATACTTAGTCAAATTACTCATTACATCTCTCCAGCTAAAAACGCTTGCTCCGAACCCGTGAAGAAGAACGAAAGTCATGTTACCTTTACCGGGTACCTCAACGTAATGTACTCTAACCCCCTCGACACTCACGAACTTACTGTACTCTAGAGCTAAAGATTCAACAGGCTCCCCTACAGGGGGTACTGGCAAGAGATACAAAACTGTCATGATAAGTAGCAAGACCAGAATTATTTTGAAAGATTTCTTCTTAGTGAGAGATCTTAACTTATTCTTCATGAGGACACCAAATAATACTATACTGTACTCTTAAGAAGTCAGGCCACAGTAAGTAATCGTTTAGGCAAACACACGACTTACGCCTAGGGAAACTAATTAAATACTTAAAAAGCGCGGTGTTCTAACTTACTTTTCTATAGGTCTGCCGTCAATGTCTAGCAATTGCTTCGGCGGGTCTTTCTTTTGTGTTAGTAGTGAGGTTATAACAAACACTGCTGCTCCTATAGGTATTACGAAGGGTCCTGGAGCGTATATAGCCAGCCATATGTCTTCAGTTTGCTGGTAGAAGTAGTATATGAAGGGTATCCAGAGAACCACATTAGTTACTACACTAGCTATGGCACCCGTTCTGTTGGCTTTCTTCCAGTATATGCCGAAGATGAAAGGTATAGCCTGAACGAAGAGTATTAAGTACCAGGCTATCTGTGTGAGGAAGTATATTGTGGCTGCCCATAAAGCAATGGCTAGCGAAACGAAAGCTGAGACTAGAACTAAGACTCTAGTTAGAAGGAGTTTTGTTTTTTCGCTCATGTTGGGGCGCACCATAGGTATTAAGTTATTCACGATTACTGAAGGAGGTATTATTAGTGAGCTGTCAGCACTACTCATTATGAGTGCTAGCAAGCCTACCGTGAATAACGCGAAGAGAGGAGCTGGTAACAGATTTAGTGCTAGGGTAGGTATGACTAGATTAGGGTCTTCTATCTCAGTTATTATTAGTCTAGCCCAAATACCGATTAGAGGGCCTATCATACCTAGAGATACTCACCAACAACGTGAGCAAAGCCCTCAACATATTAAGTAGGGTGAGAAACGCTGGCTCGATATTCTTAGGTAACAATACTCCAGTAGCAATGGGTGACTACATAACAGGAGCTAATCACACACTACCTACAGGAGGTAACGCCGCTACACGAGGTAGTCTAAGCGTTTTTGATTATATAAAAATAATAGACGTTCAGATAGTGAATGAGGAAGGCATTAAGAAGTTAGGTCCTCACGCTATCACGATAGCTAGTTCTGAGGGGCTCTACAATCACGCCGAATCTATCAAAGTGAGGTTGTCTAAGATTAGCTAGCGGGAAAATAAATCTTTACTTTGTTTAAAATCCTGGAGCCCTCACTTTAGTTACTTCTTTATTCACTAGGTTTGGTGGTATTCTTTTCTCGTAGAAAGCGATAAGGTTCTCAGCAACTGTTTCCGCCATACCGTGTCTTGCTTCGTACGTGGCGCTGGCCGCGTGTGGTGCTAAGACGACGTTCTTGAACGCTGTTAGTGGGTGGTTTGGTGGTAGTGGTTCTTCTTCGTATACGTCTAGTCCTGCTCCTGCTATCCATCCTTCATTTAATGCTTTTATTAGTGCTTTAGTGTCTACTACGGCTCCTCTAGAAGTATTTATTAGTATTGCGTTCTTCTTCATCAACTTCAACAAACCCTCACTAACCAAACCCCTAGTCTCAGAAGTAAGAGGAACATGAACACTAACAACATCAGATTCTCTGAAGAGGTTCTCTAGCTCTCTATACTCAATATCTAGCTCTCTCTCAGTCTCTATGTCTCTCCTTATATCGTAATACACTACTCTCATACCAAAGCCCTTAACTCCTATCTCAGCTACTCTCTTCCCGATTCTCCCTAAGCCTACTATGCCTAAAGTCTTGCCTCGTAACTCAGTACCTAAAAGCATTTTAGGATGCCAAGCAGTCTTAAGTCTCCACCATTCACCAAATCTCACGAAAATATCTCCTTCAACAACTCTCCTAGCAGTGGCTAGTATGAGAGCCCAAGTAAACTCTGCTGTCGCTTCAGTTAAAACTCCCGGGGTATTTGTCACGTATATGCCGAGTCTAGTAGCACACTCTAGGTCTATGTTATCAAATCCTACAGCTAACTGAGCTACTATCCGTAACTTAGGAGATGAGGAAAGTAACTCACAGTCTATCTGGTCACTAAGTAGGGAGACTAATGCGTCAACTTCCTTAACCTTATTGAGTAACACTTCACGCGGAGTAGCTTGATACCTGTCCCAAACTTCAACCTCATAATATTGTGAGATCTTGTGCACAACATCATCAAATAGTTCTCTAGTTATGAAGACTTTAGGTCTCATTAAACACCCCTCAATAAATTTTATACTAAGGAAATACTTTAATATGACGCCCGGGTTAAGCACTACACGACTTCTGTTCTTGTTTTAGAGGGCTGAGAACTAGTCTGCAACTCTATATATTAAGTGTATTTCATCTCCACACTCGCAGACCTTATGACTAACTAGTTTTAGTCTTAACCACTCACTAGAGTTGCCGAAGCCTTCTCCCCCAACTAGAGACACTGAATTCCTTCCTCCTATAACGTAGGGAGAGACAGTTATTCTAAACTCATCTACGAGTCTCTGTGAGGTCAGAGACCATAATAGGGTGCCTCCCCCCTCAACAAGCAAGTCTCTCAAGTTTTTCTCGTACAGTATCTTCAGCGCTTTACTCATGTCTACTTGTGTTGACTCACTCTCTATGATCACTATGTCTACTCCTAATCTCCTCAACTGATCTATTTTTCCTGTGTCGGCTGCGGAAGAAGTTACTATGATTGTCGGTGCTACACTCACATCAAGAACTTTCGCGTTAAGAGGTATTTTCAGAGAACCGTCGACAACTACTCTCACAGGATTTCTTCCTTCAACGAGCCTGACAGTGAGTTGAGGGTTATCTCTGATGACTGTGTTAGCGCCAACCATTACACCATCAACTATAGACCTCATAGAGTGTAGTCTTAACTTATCATAAGGACAACTAAGTCTTGAGTCACCGGTTTTCGAAGCTATCTTGCCATCAACCGACATAGTCGCGTAGACTCTCACGTAAGGTCTTCTCAAGCTCATCACCTACGTACTTAAACCTACCACCAAGCATGAGAGCAGTAACTAACTCATATCCTCCCCTCTTAACTAAAGCTAGGTGCTTATTATGTGCTCTCTCGAGAGGGGTACCTGAATACTTCAGAAACAATACGTTAGCGGCACCCCCCTCAACCAAGTAGTTCTGCACGCCCACTGGATTAGTGTTGGTCAGGGCTTTGAGGACCCAGACTGGGTCATTAACTCCTACGTTACGTGCTAGAAGTAAGAGTAGCTCGCCCTCCCTCCACAAGTCGGGCTTAATCCAGCCTAAGTTGTCTGTGCCTAAAGCTACGTCTACTCCTAACTCATAAATACTCTTCAACTTAGGTAAGCCAGACATGAACCATAAGTTAGACCTAAGACATAAGACTAACGTAATTCTTAAGTCCTTAAGAAGCTGAAGTTCTTCAGGGTCTAGCCAGACTCCGTGGATTACTGCGTCAGGCCTGCCAGCACTCAGAAGCTTCTCTAAGTCTCTCTCTTCATGTGTGTCTTTAGTTTCTGAGACATGTGAGTGAATTAATTTGCCTGAACTTCTAGCTAATCTGAAAATAAATCTCAAATCTTCTAGAGTGAAGTAATGCGGTGATGAGATTCCGACACCGTCCGAGTACGTGATTACCTCTCCTACCTCACGACTCACTTCCTCATGTCTTGAAGGCATACTAAGAACGTAGTGAGTCTTGATTTTAGTGTTGCCTAGCTTAAGGTTTTTTACCCCCAACTCACGAAACTCAGCTATGTATCCTACGCCTGAACTCAACGTATATTCTATAGCCTCACTCACTACCGAGCTCAATAAGCTGGTTCCTGCTTTACTGAGTACCAGGTATTTAAGCCCATAAGGCTCTCCGACAACAGAGTCTATATCTAGGTCCCAGCCAACCTCAGGGCTTACGTGATCTAATATGTGAGTGTGCATGTTTGCTAGAGGAGGCATGATTACGTGACCACGCATGTCGTAAGCTCCTCCAGCCCCACGAGATACGCTATGGATTCTGTCCCTCTCAATGACTAGCGTGAGAGGACCCTCAACAAACTCTAGTGAGGGCCCTAAGAATCCTCCAGCTACGGTAATACTGAGTTCTTTCATTTACTAGACCTAAGGATATTGCTTAACTCAGAGTTATAACTTGTTATACTAAACTTATATTGGTGATGACGCGGGACTGGATGATTTAGATGATTAGTAGCGAACCGTCTGAGGATAGGAGTTTTCTAGACCATGACTTAGTAGTTGACCGAGATAAGAGGATATATCTAGTCGTCGGAAACACTCACCCTAACGGCTTAGTAGTTGCTTACCTTAAGTACGTCCCTTCAAAAAAACCCACTATGTGGGGTAAGGGAGGTACTTACTATGAGAGGATTCTTAGAGAATACAGCGTTGAGGAGGTTTTACGAGTTTCTTCGGAAGTAGGGGCACAGTTTTATGACCCGACACTAGGGGTTTCTATACCTGTAGTCAAGACCTCGGAAGTTAAGGAATGGCTTAAGCCGGAAGAAAAGCTAGAGAGATTAAGGAGACGTGCTGATGATCTTATTGAGTTAGTTAGTGTTGAAGTGTCAGACATTATTAGCGACCTCACTGGATTGAGTGCCGGTAGTATGGGTGTTACAGGATCTGTTCTCGCAGGGATTCACGGCCCTCACTCAGACGTAGACCTAGTTATTTACGGTTGTAGAGAGGCTTTAGAATTTGTTCAAGCAAGTCTAGAGATAGGTAAGTTACCTGAGGAAAAAATCGCGGCTAAGGTCTTAGAAAATTCTAGAGTGTTGGGAATAGAGCCTGAAATGTACGTCAGGATAATCCCGCCTTATAAGTTCACGTGTTTTAAAGGGGTGCCAATAACCTTCGCGTTCGTTGAGAAGAGGAACTACAGGTATGGTGAGTTAGTTTTAAGACCTCTCAAGCCTGTAAGCCTTGTAGTCGAGGTTATCGGTGGAGACTGTAGGTCTCTTTTTTACCCCTCAAGAACTCGAGTTGACAGGGTTCTTGAGGGGCCTAGAGTTAGGGAAGTGATTAGCTACGAGGCGGAATACAACTACCTCCTGTATAGAGGAGGACTATTAAAGATTTCCGGAATGCTTGAGGAATCAATGCCGGATAGCGAATACTACGTGGTTGTTGGCGGGAGAGAGAATAAGGGTTACGTGGTGCCGTACGGGGTCTAAGAAGCTCGTGCTCTCCACGAATCTTACTTAATTAAAGCTATTTTATCGCCTACGTTTATCGTGTCTCCCGGTCTCACGTAAATCTTCTCTACTGTCCCGTTCCTCGGAGATTTTATTTCTAGCTCCATCTTCATAGACTCTATCGTGACTACAGTATCTCCAACGCCTACTTTAGAGCCTTCTGTGACTAATACTTTAAGTATTCTCCCAGGGATCTCTGAAGAGATTATCGTAGCTCCCGAAGGAACTTCAGGACCTCTTATCTCGAGTACTTGCTCTAGCCCTGTTTCTACTAACGAGGTTCCTTGTGTGGCCTCACTCCCTGGCGGCGCCTCAACCTCACTGATTTTGGGTTCTTGAATAATTTCAGCTTCGCTACTAACTCTAACTATTATGTCTTTGTTATTAACTTTAACTAAGTAAGTGCCATTACTGCCTTCCCTTATCTCAACCCTGTATTTCTTATCACCAACTTCTACGACATATACTGAGTTGCTCACTTCCGCTCAGCCCATTCATATAGTTACATGATACTCCTTAAAAATAATCAATGAGTCATTATGGATTGTTTTTAATGCCTCCTAACATATATCTGGGAGTTTAAAATTGGTGGAGGAGTCCTTACCTGCTAAGATACTTGAGTTGAGAAAGCTTAAAGAGGAAGCTAAGTTAGGTGGTGGTTTGAAAGCTATTGAAGCACAACATGCTAAGGGCAAACTAACAGCGCGAGAAAGACTTGAATTGCTGTTTGACCCTGGTACTATGCTAGAGTTCGATATGTTAGTGACTCACAGAGCTACGGAGTTCGGCATGGCTGAGAGAAGAGCTTACGGTGATGGGGTAGTCACTGTGATGGGTAGAGTCAATAATAGGCCCGTAATAGGGATAGCTCAGGACTTCACGTTTATGGGTGGGTCGCTAGGCGAGATGCATGCAGCGAAGATAGTTAAAGCGATGCAGTACGCCATGTCTGCCGGCATGCCTGTAGTATTCCTTAACGACTCCGGCGGTGCCAGAATACAAGAAGGTGTAGACTCTCTTAAGGGTTATGGAGACATATTCTACATGAACGTCATGGCTTCAGGTGTGGTGCCTCAGATAGCTGTCATAATGGGTCCCTGCGCCGGCGGTGCAGTATACTCTCCAGCACTCATGGACTTCGTGATAATGGTTGATAAGACTTCCTACATGTTCATAACAGGCCCTAGAGTAGTTAAGGCAGCTATAGGAGAGGAAGTCACGGAGGAGGAGCTAGGCGGCCCCAGAATACACGTGACTAAGAGTGGTGTAGCGCACTTCATAGCCAGAGACGATAAAGAAGCTATAAGCATAGTGAAGAGACTACTTAGTTATCTCCCATCAAACAATATGGAAGCACCGCCCAGAATACTCTCGGGCGATCCTCCAGAGAGGACAGAGGAGAGGCTAAATACTCTCGTTCCTGAAGACCCTCTGAAAGCCTACAACATGTACGAGGTTATTGAGGCAGTCTTTGATAAGGGTTCCTTCTTCGAGGTCTCAAGAGATTACGCTAGAAACGCCATAACAGGGTTTGCAAGACTGAACGGGTGGGTAGTCGGCGTAGTAGCTAACCAGCCAATGGTTCTGACAGGAGCTCTCGACATAAACGCGTCAGACAAGATAACTAGGTTTGTTAGAATACTTGACGCGTTTAACATACCTATAGTCACGTTCGTAGATGTTCCAGGATATATACCTGGCACATACCAAGAACACAACGGCATAATAAGACATGGTGCTAAAGTGCTTTACGCTTACAGTGAGGCGACAGTACCTAAGTTAACCGTTATAGTGAGAAAAGCTTACGGAGGTGCTTACATAGCAATGAGTTCTAGACACTTAGGCGCAGACTTCGTGATAGCCTGGCCCACCGCCGAGATCGCCGTTATGGGTGCTGAAGGAGCTGCCGAGATAATATGGAGAGCTGAGCTCTCCAAAGCTAAGACGCCTGAAGAGAGACAAGAACTACTCAATAAGTTAGCTAACGAATACAAGAATAAATTCCTCCACCCATATATAGCGGCAGCAAGAGGCTACATAGATTCTGTCATAGAACCAGCAGAAACTAGGCCTACGCTAGTGAGAGCTCTTGAGTTTCTCCTTACAAAGCGTGAAGTAAGGTTTAGAATGCCGCCGAAGAAGCACGGCTTGATTCCAATGTAGCGCGAGCTAGATATCAAAGACTACTCGTCATTTTTGTTAATTCTCTTAGTATTGAAAACCTGGAGAAGCATGCTAAACTAATTTCAGCATAAAGTCTTCTCAAGAAAGTTTAGTAGTCAATTAGATGTGGCTAGTGAAAAGCCTTAAGTCATTTAGACACTAAGTTATTTAAGTTCGTGAACTCTAATTTGAGTAGGTAGTGAGGATGTTTCCTAAGACGCCGGATATAACTGAAGTCTTTGAAAAACTTGATGAAGGGTCTGAAGTAGTTATTCGTGGCTGGGTCTATAGGATTTTTAAAGTTGGTGGCAAGATTTTCGCGTGGGTTAGGGATCACTCAGGCTACATCCAGGTTGTTTTTGATAAGAGTTACGTGTCTAGTGACTGGGACTCTGTAGAGAAGCTGACTAGAGAGTCTAGTATTGAGGTTAAGGGTATTGTGAGGGTCGACGCCAGAGCTCCTGGTGGCAAGGAAATAGTAGCTAACAGCTTAGTCGTTTACGGCTACTCACCTCCTTTCCCTATAAAGGGGGGTGAAGACATAGAGTACTTACTCAATGTGAGGCATCTCTGGCTTAGATCTAGGCAGATGATAGCGTTACTTAAGATTAAGCATACGGTGATTCAAGCTTTAAGAGATTGGCTGATAAAGGATGGGTGGTGGGAGACTACACCACCGATACTTACTGGGTCGGCTGTAGAGGGTGGCGCTACTTTATTTGAAGTTAAGTATTTCGACAAGACCGCCTACCTTTCTCAGTCAGCCCAGCTATATCTTGAGGTGTTGATATTCCCACTCAATAAGGTTTGGGCTCTAACACCCTCGTTTAGAGCTGAGAAATCAAGGACTAGAAGACACCTCAGCGAGTACTGGCACTTAGAGGTTGAGGCTGCCTGGTATGATATGGAGGACATGATGAAGGTCGCGGAAGACATCGTTAGCTATGCAGTAGCTAAGACGCTGGAGGAGAGAAAAGAAGAGCTTAAACTCCTCAACAGGGATACTTCTAAGCTTGAGAAAGCTCTTGAGACTCCCTACCCCAAAATAACGTACGACGACGCTATCAGGATTCTTCAGAGGAAAGGCTTCAATATCAAGTGGGGTGATGACTACGGCGCTGACGAAGAGAAGACTTTAACAGAAGATTTTGAAACCCCGTTCTTCGTAACTCACTTTCCTAAACACATAAAAGCCTTCTACATGAAGGAAGATCCTAGCAGGCCTGAAGTAGTGTTAGGATTTGATTTGCTCGCTCCAGAAGGTTATGGCGAGATCATAGGAGGTTCGCAGAGAGAAGATAGCTATGAGAAATTATACAACAGGATAATAGAGGAGGGACTCAACTACCAAGATTACGAGTGGTATCTTGATTTAAGAAAGTATGGGAGCGTACCTCACTCAGGATTCGGATTAGGCGTTGAGCGATTAGTTATGTGGGTTTCAGGGATAGACCACATAAGGGACGCGATACCCTTCCCTAGATGGAGAGGACGCATCTATCCTTAGTTGGGGTTTGTTACTCGTAGACCACGTTAACTATATGTTTCACTTTATTTGTTCCTTCACTCATTATTAGCCGTATTAACTCCTTAGTAGTGTCTGTCAACTCTAGCTTCAAAGCATCACTAAACTTGAAGAACCCTATGCCGAGAGACTCTTCGTTTGCTATAGGCTCACCCTCAGCGTCGGTGACTAGATAATCTAGTATTACGTAGTGATACTTGACGCTGTAGTCTCTCTTCAGTCTTATATACTCAGTTATAGCTAGTAGTGTTGCCTTACTAGCTTTGAGTGAAGTCTCTTCTTCTAACTCCCTAAACAAGGCTACGAGCACCGGTTCTCCTGCCTCTATGTGTCCACCAGGTATCGACCATAAGTTTGGTGAGGGAGGGTACTTCCTCTTAATAAGGAGGATTTCATCATTATTTCTCAGTACTACTGCCCCGACAGCTACTCTAGGCCATTCAGTCATCGTGAATACCTACTAAAGAGTTACAGATTAACGTTTTATCTTTTCATTAAATTACGTCTTAGGTGCTGTGAGAGTTGGGGGTCAGGCTCTGTTGTGTCAAGTGTGGTTATGAGGTGAGTGAGGTCAGGTACGTTGATTACTGCCCTAATTGTGGGGGTCTTTTAATTGCTCGTTCTCCCGAGTCTTTAAGGAGGGGCAGGAGTTCAGGAGTTTGGGCTTGGGGCAGTAGCTTGTACACTTCACGTATGGCGCCAAAAATTACTTTAGGTGAGGGCAACACCCCCCTCATAAAGTCCGTTAAGATTGGGAGAAGTATTGGCTTAACACTGTATTTAAAAGATGAGTCTAAGAATCCTACAGGCTCTTTCATAGACAGGGGTTCTGCTACGCTAGCTACTGCCTTAAAGTATTTTAGGGTCAGGTCAGTAGCAGTCCCTTCAACGGGAGACTTAAGTATATCTGTGTCGACGTATCTGAAGCGCGCCGGGATATCTAGCAGAGCATACATACCGTCTAGTGTCACTTTAAGCAAAGCATACAAAACTCTCTTAGTGAGTGATAAGGTTAGATTTGTTGAGAGCTATGAGGAGGCATTGCTTAAAGCCTTAAAGAGTGCGCAGTTTTACGGCGCGGTAGTACTGCCTACTAACCCTTTCTTGATTGACGGGTACAGAACGGTAGCTATCGAAGTAGTCCACTCGCTAGGTAAGAAAAGACCTCTAGTAATTGTAGTGCCGATAGGAGATGGCGTTCTAGCTATAAGTATTCATTATGTTCTCGAAGATCTGCGAGTCCCGCACAAAATCTTAGGAGTCAGAGCATGTAAAGAATCTCCACTACTGAGAGATATTTACGTTGCTAAACCAATGCTCCAGGAATATCTTAAAAGACTTGAAGACCTGGGCTTCATAGAGGTTGTCAGCGTATGTGATGATGAGGCGCTTGAAGCCAGTGAATTCATAGTTAAGAAGGAAGGCTTCTTAATAGGTCCTGTGGGAGCATCATGTATAGCCGCACTTAAGAAAGTACTTTCTGAAGAGATGAAAGACTTCATTACGGTGGCTTTGATGTCAGGCGATCCGCTGCAAGACCCATACGTTATCAAGGCTCTTCTTGAGAAGACTGTGAAGCCTGAAGAGCACGTAGTAACTCTAGGCTTTACTAAGGTGAAGATCTTAGAGATTCTTGCTTACAGTAATCCAACTCACCCATACATGCTGTGGAAAGAGCTCAAGCAGAAGCACGGACTCGATCTAAGCAGGAGAAGCATCTATAAACATGTAGAGGAACTCATCAACTTAGGCCTACTGAGAGTAGTTGGTTATGAGAAGGTTGAGGGGAGAACTAGGAAGATAGTCTCTATAACAGAATCGGGCTTGAAGCATCTTATGTAATATTAAGAGTTTATAGTGAACCTAATAGTGTATTAGTAGCCTAAAAGCATTCTCACATTATCCTACGTGAGGTGTGGTCAGTGAGTGTGGTTAGAGTCTCTCTCTATACTGCGCTAGTCTTAATAGCTACTATAGTACTCCAAGTATACACGCCCGCTACCCGAGGTTATTTCAACCTTGGTGAGGTAGCTATATATACTGTTGCTGCACTAACCTCGCCGCTCATAGCAGGTGTTGCGGGGGGCGTGGGTTCAGCTTTAGCAGACTTAGTGACTGGCTACGGGATTTTTGCGCCCGGCACATTAGTGATTAAGTTTGTTGAGGGCTTCATAGCGTCGTCACTAATTTCCTCTTTTAGGAAGAGATTATCCCCTTCTAGGGCGCGAGTAGCGTCATTAATTATGGGAGTGCTTTTAGGAGTTCTGATAGCTGGGTTAGGGATAGTTCTTTTCACTGGGGAAGTTGAAGTATACTCTGTACCGCTCAGTGTTATGGGCTTTGAAGTTATAGTGCTTTCTACTAAGTTCTCGCTAGCTACTTGGTTCTGGGTCTTAGTCGGCCTGGCTGTCACTGCTTTAGTAATTTATTTCGTGATCAGAGTTAGGGGTGAAAGCCTGAGTTTCGTAATTCCAGTCTTAATTAGTGGGCTAATAATGGTTACGGGATACTTCCTCTACGAGTACTTCGTTTCTAACCCCCTCCAAGGAATACCTCCTGAAGAAGCTTTCGTTGAAGTTCCTGTTAACTTGGGTCAGGCTTTGGTAGGTCTAGCACTCTCGTCACCTGTTATAACGTTTGTCAATAGAGCTAGAGGGTAGTGCTTAATTTGATGGAATTTAAGGATTTCAACGTATGGATAAACGAGCACCACATACTGAAGGACGTTTCCTTTAGTGTTGGTGAGGACTGCATAGTTTTGTTGATAGGACCTTCAGGTTCTGGGAAATCAACGTTGCTGAAAACATTGAGTGGAGTGATACCATCAGTCATTAAGGGTTTTGTTAAGGGTTTTTCTAGTCCGCCTCTAGAAGTGCTTAAGAAGAAGACCATGTATGTGCATCAAGAGCCTTGGTTTTTTATTTCAACTCCTTATGTTTGGTCAGAGATCGCGGGCTACACCTCGATAAAGTCTCTAAACGACCTCCAAAGAGTTCTCGAAGAGTTCGGACTTGACCGACACGTCAACAGGACTACATATACATTAAGTGCTGGCGAGATTCAGAGACTTGCTTTCGTGATGGCTGTAAATTCCGGGAAGGAAGTAATCCTGTTAGATGAGCCTACTTCTTACCTAGATAAATACAATTCCGAGAACTTAGTGAGGTTTGTCAGTAAGATTAGTAGAGATTACGGCAAAACGTTCGTTATAGTAGATCATGACTTGACACTTTGGAGTGATTACGTGAGTAAGGTCTTGTACCTTAGTGAGGGGAGACTCACTGAGACGTCGGAAAATCCTTTTAAGGAAGTCATTGATTACATGACTCACACGCTAAGACCTCCGAACTCGGGAAATGATGGGTGTCTGAAGATACGTGTTGAGAGCTTCAAGTTTCCTGACTCGAGAGAGCCTCTACTAACTAACATACGTTTTGAAGTCTGTAAGGGGGAAGTAGTAGTTGTTAAGGGTTCTTCCGGGTCTGGGAAGACTACATTACTTAAGTTGATAGCGAGTGGGTGTCTAAAAAATAACGGGGTAGTCAGTTCTGAGGGGAGTCGCTGTAAGGCTGTTTTAGTTCCTGATAATCCCTTACTTTATTTGAGTTCACCTACTCCTGAGGAAGAGGTCGGTGTAGACGGCTTGAAGTATCTTGAGTATTTAGGTATCGGCGGTAAGGCTAGAACTCCTATTATGAAGCTCAGTAGCGGTGAGAGGAGGAGATTAGCTATAGCTTCAGCTCTTTCAAGAGGTTACGAGTATGTCTTTATGGACGAACCTACAGCAGGTCTAGACCCGCTGAATAAGTTAAATGTTATTGAAGCGATTATTAAGGCTGCCGAAATGGGTATAGGCTTTGTGATAGCTTCTCATGACCCCTTCGTAGAGATGATAGCTAATAAGGTGGTATGTGTTGAGCGTTCTTAGGAGAATCACTGAACTTTTAAGACTGTTTACCTCGCTACTGTTTAGATCTATCTTCATTTACGGGGATATTGAGGGGAGGCATGTTCCTCTCATTATTAATCTCGCACTACTAGTTACTCAAATTTTAGTAGCTAGGGGTGGTAGTGAGCGCTTATTATTTGTGCTTGCATCCATCCTGTTCTTATATGTAGTTCGAGGGTCTAGCAAAGTAATTATTTATTCGTGTGTTTTAGCTTTAATACCTACTATGTGGTATTTCGTTGTTTCGCTACCTTTCACGATGAGTTTTTCGATATCAGCTTTAATAGCTTTGAGGGTATTTACTGTGAGTCTATCTTTTCTTTGTTTCTTTTACTTCTTAAATCCTGTAGAGGTTTCGTTCATACTGAGGTTGCTTCGTCTAGAGAACCTGTCTTTATATCCAGCCCTTACTTGGAGGGTAGTACCACATATAATGAGAGATGTGGAGACGGCATTGCTTGTAGGCGAGATGAAGAGAGTAGAAGCTTGGAAGAGTCTAGCTATCGCTGTTTTAACGACTGAAGAGTATGTATCTCTATATGAGGAGGGGTTGTTTAGCAAGCCCGAATATAAGCCTTCCTACAAGTATAGTGTTAAACACACGCTCGCCACTATAGTAGTCTTAATTGCTTTGAGTCTCGTGTTGTTGCTGGGTTGAGTAACGAGGCCACACACATGTTGCTTATAAAATACCTAACATGATATTTAGTTAGTGAGTAGTAATGAGTCTTACACCAGGTATGAAGCACGTGAGGAAATACGTCACAACACAGCAGCATTCTGCAAAGCATGTGGGTTCAGGGAATGTAGAGGTTCTTTCCACTCCTTCTATGATCCTCTTCATGGAGGAGACTTGCCGCATCTTTGCTGATGAACACCTACCCGAAGGCCAGACTACTGTAGGGGTTCACGTAGACGTATATCACGTACGTCCAGCACCAATAGGTAGTGAGGTAGAGATACACTCAACTCTACTACAATCTGATGGCAGGAAACTTATGTTTTGGGTTGAGGCTTGGTGCTCAGGAGCATTAATAGGTTACGGATTTCACGAGAGAGTTGTGGTAGAAAAAGAAAAGTTTTTATCAAAGATTAAGAGCTAATGAAACAATAGTCACTCTGCAAACTATCTTACCCAAGACTGTTTGTATGTTGTTTAGTTTTGGTTTTTCTGGTTATTTGGGTTATTTATGTGGGTTTCGGGAGCTGACGTAAAGGTATATAAGCATCCACGTGTTTTAATAGCTGGGAGCCGATGAGCTGATGAGCCGTTGGCGAGGGACGAGGCTCTGTGAACCGCTCTTCACCGATGGCTCTGGAGACCCCTACGACACCCCTGGAACCGTAGGCAGGGAGAAAAAAGATAAACAGGTGGGATGAACCCGTACCCAGAAAAACCAAAACAACTAAAACAACCAGAAAACTTAGCTAACGGATACGGGAAACCACTCAATACTCTAACTTATTTTTATTGTTCAGCGTTTTAGTTAGGTGGTCTGAGTGGATATTGAATCAAAGATTAGGTTAGTAACTAGAGACGTGGCTGAGGTAGTTACTGTAGAAGAACTGAGAAGTCTTCTTGAGACGGGTGGTGGGTCCGGGTACTTGGGGTTTGAGCCTAGCGGTATCTTTCACGTGGGTTGGTTTGTGTGGGCTCTCAAATTTAAGGACTTGATTGATGCGGGAGTTAAGATGAATCTCCTTGCTGCTACTTGGCATGCGTGGGTCAACGACAAATTAGGTGGTGATATGTCTTTAATCAAGACGGCTGCTAAGCACGTGGTTACGGTGATTGACTCGTTAGGTATCGAAGGGAGGTATAGGCTTGTTTATGCTGAGGACTTAGTCAGCAACCCAGATTACTGGGCTACTTTACTTAAAGTAGCTAAATCAACTAGCTTAGCTAGAGTGAAAAGAGCTCTGACGATACTAGGTAGGAGAGCTGATGAGGGAGAGTCAGACTTTTCTAAGCTGATATACCCGCTCATGCAGGTGACAGACATTTTTGAGTTAGGAGTTGATATAGCGTTGGGAGGAACTGACCAGAGGAAAGCACACATGCTTCAGAGAGATGTTGCCGAGAAGCTGAAGAAGCGTAAAGTTGTAGCTGTTCATACCCACTTAATACCGTCGCTTCAGGGACTTGGTAGAATGGACCTAACAGGCCTTACTGAGGAGGCTCTTGAGGAACTCATAACAGAACATAAGATGAGTAAGTCGAAGCCGGAATCAGCTATTTTCGTGACAGATTCAGACAGTCTCATAAGAGATAAAATACTTAAAGCTTACTGCCCGCCCAAGGTCATTGAAGGCAATCCCGTGATAGAGATAGCTAAACACATAATATTTAGAGGTGAGGAAAAGAGGTTGACGATAGACAGGCCACAGAAGTTCGGAGGCTCTATAGACGTGTGGTCGCAAGAAGAGCTAATTAAGCTGTACACGAGCGGAATGATTCACCCACTTGATCTCAAAAACGCTGTAGCTGATTACTTAATCAACTTTATAAGACCTATACGTGACAAGCTACTGAGTAGTAGAGAATATAAAGAAATGATTGAAGTGATAACGCAGTCTATCTCTAGGTAGTTAGTGAGAAGGGCCGGGGGTGGCCCTCCCCGCATCATAATACCCCGAGACTCGGGGAACTTCAGCGGGGCCAGTAAAATAATATGGTATGAAGTTATTAAGCTTTAACCTGTTGATTCTTGAGAACCGGTCTTCTAGTTCTGGCCAGAAGATTCGGTGACTCCAGCTCTTCTAACCTTCTCTCTAAAGTGTCTAACTTATCTATTAAGTCGTTCATAAGTTTTTCAATCATGTAGATCTTGCCCTTAACGTACGTGAGTTCACCGTCATAATCATTTAGTTTCTGGAGAGTTGGGTTCTCGACTTGTATGTTTCCATAGAGTCCCTGCTTAATGAATATCTTGATTAAGTCTGTTACTTGAATGCCCATACTATTAGCTAGCTGCCGCAACTCTTCATAGAGCTTATCCGGGAGTGACAGATGCACTGTTGGAATAGTCTTCATCCTCAAGAGTAATATTGTAAGAGGAGTATATAAAGTTATCCTACTTCATGTCTTCTGTTTTAAAGAAGAATCTATATGGTGATTATCTACTGTGTATTGAATACTTCCTAAGAGTAATCATTTAATGGTGGCATGATGAGAATAGTGACTTTCAAATTAGATGAGATAACGTTGAGGAAGCTTGATGAGTTAGCTTCTAAGTTAGGTATTTCTAGGTCCGAAATAATAAGGCTAGCACTCCTTAGCTACATGTCGAAAGAAAACATAAGTCCTAAAAAACAGGGAGTTAAGATAAGGCACGTTGTTCTGACTTAAAGAAAAGTACTGTGTTATGTATTCTTATTTCAACGAAAAGACTATAATCTTCGTTTCTATTCGCTCTTCTAACTCCCTTAACATGAAGTCGTATTCTCTACCTACTCTCAAAGTCTCGTAAGGAGAGAGTTTAAGGAAGTAGTCAAGAGGTTTGAGAGGTAGTGTCGTGCCTTCAAGCCAGTAATGCATGGGCACTACAACTTTAGGTCTAATACTTTTAATCAATTCTAAAACTTCCTCAGGTTCTAGAGTGAATGTTCCTCCTACTGGGACGAACGCCACGTGCGGTTCTTTAATTAAATTGATGTCTTGCGGGTCTGGAAGGTCTCCTAAGTCGCCTGTATGAAGGAACTTGACACCATCTACTTCTATTAAGTAGAGGACGTTCCTACCCCTCCTCCTCCCCTTAAACTTGTCGTGGTATGTCTCAATGCCAACTACGTTATGCTTACCTACCTTAAACTCCCCTCTGCGCATGCTAAAGACTTTAGTCTCGCTTCCCTTCTTAACTAGCTGGTAAGCATTATGATCAAAATGGTCGTGAGTTATCAGTATAGCGTCAGCCTTAACACTAGGTGCGGGAAGCCCTATACTAGCTCCGTCGTGAGGGTCGATAACTATAGTGAAGCCTTCTTTATCAACTAACTCGAAACATGCATGACCGTGCCACTTAACTAGAACCATGAAACACCCTCACTAAGACATTCTTCTCGAGAAAAATAAATAGTGACTTGAAGATCGTAGTTAACATTCTCAACACCACCCATAGTGAGTGGGAAACCCATAAGAGGGCTGTGAGAATAGCTAGATTCTACACGTGTTTATAAGTTCCTGTATTTGTGTCTCTTCTTCGGGGAATCCTATAGACCTTAATCTCGCAATAAGTGATTCGAGATCGCTTATCTGCTCACGTGTTTTTAACTCTCTTATGAATTCACATAATTCCCACGGGAATACAACCCACTTCATTGTTTCTTGAGCGAAGAAATCTGGTTTAATGATTGACTTAGGTTTATAGAAGAGAACTGCCGTCTTAACTGACCTAGCACCTCTTAACCTAACTTGCTCGGTGACTATTTCTAAGGTTCTTCCAGAGTCAACCACGTCATCTACTATCAGTATATTCTTTCCTCTAACATCAGCTGTTAGAGGCTGAGTTATTATAGGTCTTTCAGCTCTCTCTTCAATTCCTCTATAAAACTTTACCTCAACTACTCCTATATTGTCAGTCCCGAGTATGTCGCTGAGTATTCTTGCTACGATATATCCTCCCCTTAATATGCCTACTATTAAGTCTATTTCTAGACCTTCCTTAATTATGTCTAGAGCTAACTTAAGAACGGCTTCATATATTTTCTTCCAAGTTAGTATAAGAAACTCGCTCATAGTCTACCCCCTACTCAAGCTTGAAACTCCGTTCTATTACTTAATGTAATTATTAAGGTTAAGTAATTAAGTCTTAATATTTCTAAGGTTATATATTATCGATTTAGGAGCGAGTGGAGGTAGTATGAATCTCACTCTAACAGAAGTTTTTAGATCTCTAGAGTCTGTTGTGGTAGTGGGTGGCTCGCCGGTAAGAGGTAAGGTAGGTAACGTAATACTTGATAATATCCTGCGGTACGGTTTTAATGGGAGGGTCTACGTAATTAACCCAAAATATGATTCTGTTTTAGGTTTAAAGTCTTATAAGAATCTTAAAGAACTCCCTGAAAAACCCGACATTGTTGTGGTGGCAGTCCCTGCGGGCGCGGTAGCGCAGGTAGTTGAGGAAGCTGCTAGTGTGGGAGCTAAGCTAGCTATAGTGATTTCATCAGGTTTTAGTGAGGATGAGAGGCTCAGTCTTCAGAAAAAGTTAGAAAATGTAGTTAAGTCTTATAAGATTAGAGTTATAGGACCTAACTCCGCCGGAATAACTCTTAGTAGCTTATTTCTTCACGCAAGTATTGAGGTACTGCCTACGAGAGGTAGTGTCGGCATAGCTGCGCAGAGCGGGGCTGTAGGCGGGGTAATAATTAGCGAGTTGAAAAAATACTCATCAGGTGTCTCTTTCTTTGTTAGCTTAGGCAACTGTGCTGACGTGTCTCCCGAGGAAGTGTTAGAGTATGCCGCGGAAGACGAAAATACTGACGCACTAATACTCTATCTTGAGTGGTTGCGTGACGGGAGGAAATTCGTGGAGAACGGTCTTAAGCTACTGAGTACTGCGAAGCCCTTATGTGTTATTAAGGGGGGAGTAGGTAAGCAGAGCTCAGAGGCTGTCAAGTCTCATACTGGTGGGTTAACGCCCAGCTACGAAGTCTTTAAAGCAGCGGTTTCAAAGATCAGGGGCTATTTAGCTACAGAGATTCAAGACGCTGTAGAAGTCTGTGAGCTTGCGAGACGTCTTAAAAGACTTAATCCTTCAAGAATTATAATAGTCACCAATTCTGGCGGGTTAGGAGTGCTTGCAGCATCACACCTAGATTTAAGCGGTTTTGAGATACCTAGACCGCCGTCTAAGCTTGTTGAAGCCCTAAGCAAGTTGGGCTTGAGGAACGCGGCATCTAACCCGCTAGACCTGGGCGGCGACACATACATAGAGACTCTGACAGACATCCTAACGTTGAGAGAACTCAAGGAGTACTATGACCTGGCAGTACTCGCTTATGTTCCGACAGCCGCAGAAACCCCTGAAAAGATTGCTAAAGTTATTGAAGAGAAACAGTCTAGTTTCACCCTGCCTGTAATAGGGTACTTCGCTGGTGAGGGTTCGTACGAGATTGTAGCTAGAATCTCGAAATATCTTCCGGTGATTTCTTCGTCCTGGATTTTAAGTAGAGCATTAATATACATGAGGGAATTTAATAGGGGGTTTAGGTCATGAGCGTTTTAAACCCTTTAAAAGCCCCTGCTGGTGTGAGATTAGCTCTCATGGGTAATGAAGCTATAGCTAGGGGCGTTATTGAGTCAGGAACTTACGTCGTCACTGGATATCCGGGAACCCCGTCTAGTGAAGTCTTAATGACTCTTCACGAGTATAGTGAGGGTCTAGACTTATATGCCGAGTGGGCTGTAAACGAAAGAGTAGCTTTTGAGATAGCGTTAGGTGCTTCTTTAGGTGGTGCTAGGTCTCTCGTGACCATGAAGGGGCCGGGCTTTAACGTCGCTTCAGACCCTATCTTATCAGCAGCTTACTCAGGTGTTAACGGCGGTCTCACCATATTAGTAGCTGACGACCCAGGACCCATAACAACACAGACAGAGCAAGACAGCAGGTGGTATGCTAAGCTCTCTAAACTGCCTATGATAACTCCTTCATCCCCTCAAGAAGCGAAAGACTTTACTGTAGTATCTCAGCTCCTCAGTGAGGACGTCATGTTGCCAGTCATACTGAGAACTACTACCAGAGTTAACCATGCAGTAAGTGAAGTCATAACAGGTGATGTAAGGCCTCCTAAGAAGTACCGTGAGTTTCGTAAAGACCCTCCGAGGTACGTGAGGGCGGGTATGGCGTGGAATTTAGAGAGGCATAAATGGCTTAATAATCAGCTCAAAACAGTTGAGGGTCTCGTAAGGAAGTACGGGCTAAACAAAGTATGGGGTGAGGGTTCTAGTTGTGTTGTTGTTGAGGGTGTGAGCTATAATTACGTTATGGAAGTGTTAAGTAGGGTAGAGTCGTGGGAGCGCAAGATTAGAGTCGTTAAGGTAGACGTGTTATACCCTATTCCGAGGAACTTCTTGCTGGATTCTCTAAGCGGATGTAAGGAGATCTTAGTTGTTGAGGAGCTAGACCCCTACTTAGAGGAGTCTATTAAGGCGTTGTTGCAAGACCAAGACCTAAGGATAAAGGTATTCGGTAAGTTAAGCGGTTACTTGCCTTTAGAGGGCGAGCTCAATACACGCGTAGTATCTCAAGCAGTCTCAAGGATTCTAGGTCATGAAGTTGCTGAACCCTATCATGATGGAATGATTAAAGATCTGGAAGTTCCTACACGCCCGCCCCCCTTATGTCCTGGTTGCCCTCACAGAAACTCTTATATTGCGATGCTTCTAGGTATCGCTAAGGCAGGCTATAAACGTGATGAGATACCTGTCTTCGGAGATATTGGTTGTTATGCGTTAAGCGTTAATCCCCCGCTCAATGCTATATGGACCGAACACAGCATGGGAGCTAGTATATCGATGGCTATGGGTCTTAAGGTAGGAGGGTTTGATAAGCCCGTGATAGCAACTATAGGGGACTCAACCTTCTTTCATGCGGGGATTCAGCCACTAATTGAGGCAGTTAACAAGAGAGTGGACTTGCTAGTCTTAGTACTTGATAATTCAGTTGTTGCTATGACGGGACATCAGTCAACTCCTGCTTGGGAGACTACAGAATCTGGTAGGGTCACGAAGCCCGTGGAGATAGTTGATGTGCTCAAGTCTATAGGTGTTGATAATCTAGCAGTAGTTAATCCTTTTGAGATAGATGAGATGATTAATAAAGTGAGTGAGTTTATTAAAAAGCCAGGCGTTAACGTGATAGTTGCTAAGGCTCCCTGTGCGCTCCTTAAGGTTAGGAGAGAGGGAGTGAAGAAAAAATACACTGTTCTGAGTAGTAAGTGTGTTAGTTGCTTAGCTTGTGTAAGACTAACTGGTTGTCCAGCCCTATATATAGGAGACGATAATAAGGTGAAGATCTTGATGGATGACTGTGTGGGGTGTGGTCTATGTGCTAGGTATTGCCCGTATAAAGCTATTGTTGAGGTGAGTCCTCATGAGTGAGGGCAGAATATTCAATATACTCATATCGTCTGTCGGTGGTCAGGGAGGTCTAACGCTATCTAGAGTTATAGCGTTAAGTGCTGTTATTTCAGGGTATTATGTAAGGACTGGCGAGACTCTAGGTATGGCTCAGAGATTCGGTAGCGTGGTTAGTTACGTGAGGGTAGGTATAGGTAGAGAAGTATATTCACCTCTGTTTAGTTTTAATGAAGCTCACTACATCGTGTGTATGGAGGTCTTGGAATGTGCTAGAGCACTGAAGTATCTGCGTGATGACGGCATCATAGTACTAGATAAGACTATAAAGCCTCCGGCATCAATGAGTTTAGCAGGTAAAAACTCTGCTTTTAGAGAGCAGGTAATCAAGCAAATCATAGACGTAGTTGGTCCTGAGAGAGTTGTTGTTGTTCCAGCAAGGGATATTGCTTCAAGTCTAGGTAATCCTAGAGGAGCTAACATGGTTTTACTAGGTGTTTTGAATAGAATCTCAGGACTATTTGATAATGAGAAGATAGAGGAAGCTATATCAAACTTCTTTGAAGGTAGAGCCAGGGAGCTTTCTCTGACTGCTTACAGAGAAGGATATAAATACGTGAATCAGCAACGAGCACCAAACACAGTTTAGTACTTAATATCCTGAAGCCCTAAAGAGGTTGAAGTGCTTTGCCTTGTAAGGTAAGTGTGGCGGCTTTTGACTTAGACGGTGTCTTAATAAGGTGGAGATCTTCCTGGAGAGCTCTACACGAGTATTTCGGCTCTTTAAGTTTAATCGTTGAAAGTAATGACGCCGAGAAATTCTTGAGAGGCGAAATAACTTATGAGGAATGGATGAGGAGAGATTTAGAAGCTATAATCAAAGCTCTTGGAAAGCCCCCAACTAGAGAAGAAATAATTAAAGCATTCTCTAGGTATGAGCTAGTTGACGGTGCCAAAGACTTAATCAACTTCTTGAAAGAGAGAGGAGTCTACACCCTCATCGTTAGTGGGGGGATTGACTTACTAGCTGAGATTATAAAGAGAGAGCTAGGTGTAGACGCGGCATTCGCTAACAGGCTAGTCTTTGACGAGAAGGGATACCTAATACCGAGAGGTATTGAAGTAGTTAATCCTCTCAAAAAAGGAGAACTGTTGAAGAAGTTATCAATACAGCTTAGAGTACCACTTAGTGAATTTATGTATGTAGGAGACACTGAATGGGATTTTGAGGCTTTAAACCTTGTTGGGTATCCCGTCCTCCTCAACTACGGCGACGTAAAGCCTTCAATAGAGTCTAAATACATTATAGTCAACACCTTATATGAGGTAATAGAGTTTCTCACGAAATGCTTTAACCGTAGTTAAGAACTCTTTGAGGGGGTTCGGGTTTCATGCTGTTTGATATCGACCCTTGGCTTCATTGACCTCAAGGCGCCTTTCATCGGAGACCTTATCATTGGTCTCTACTCTTTCAGGGTAACCCCAACTCGTAGCCCCTCACCAGTTTCACGACTGCGGAGAAACCCCCACATACTGGCTTTAGACGCCCCACCCACTCGAGTCTTCACCACACACCCACATCGTGAGCGAGCTCAACCCACAATAAAGCAACTTACATCAAACCCCTTACAAACCTTTACAAAACACAAAACAGTTGCACTAGGCAAGGCCAGTAATTCAGTGTAGACTACAATATTATGATGTTTGTGATGCGTATCTATTTATCTCTTCTTCAAGTATCTCTACCAGTCTTTGAGGCACTTCTTCAGGTCCTCTTGATGTCTGGAGTAGTAGCTCTAGAGCTGACTTAATTCTTTCTTTAAGTGTTTCATCAAGTAGACTAAACTTATAGATTTGTTCTTGGACTAGGTGACTAAACTCTACACGAGCTCTCTCAGCTTGAAGTGGTAGCCCCCAACTCCTAGAGTAGAAGTATACGTACGCGATTAAGGTTAAGTCAACGAGATATGAGAAATCTACATGTTTAATCACTTCTTTCAAGAAAGAATTGAAGTAAATCGTTAAGAACTTCACGTAGTTCTTCAGAGAGACTACTAACGACGTTACACTTCTTCTTTCTATGGAACTCGTAAATGTCTTCACGTATCTTGATAGCATCTCACTAAGGTCGTTCATTTTTAACGAGGAGAGCGTGTCGTTGAAGTCTTGTAGCCTCTCGATTAGCTCCTTGTAAAAACCCCATTGAGGGATATTGCCTTTAGTGAGTGATTGAAGAATTCTGAAAGCTGGTAAAACTAGGAAAACGTAGTTATGTAGATTCCTCTCAAGGAGGTCTCTAATGATTTGCTGTTCTCTCATGAAGTAGTAGAGAAACATGAACTGCTCTACATCTTTTTTTACTAGCTCATTAATAGCTATCCTTATTACGTCACCCTCTACAGTCTTTATTTCGAGTCCTTCGCTGGGGAGTCTTACCATCTCTCTCACACTCTTGAGAGGTATTCTCTTTATCTCGCCTAGCATCTCAAGCTTTTCTACTATTAATGAAGTGTCGCTAGTTCTCACGACACATTTGTACTCTATTTTGTTTTCATAGCATCTAGTAGACAACCTTAACTCCCTCCCTCCTTCAGACGTATTACGCCTTCGTAAACTTCTATGTCGCTTCTGCTCATTAAGAGCACCCAAATAAGCTGTACTGAGACCTCTGTAGTGAAGGGCAGCTCATTAACGTTGATGGATTTTTTCTCTGCGAGTTCCTGCAGTATGTAGTCACCGAATAGAGTCAGGTGTTTAGAAAGGTTGTTGAGGACTGCTAACCTTTCTAGAGTTAATGAAGTGTTTTCAAGTACTGTAGGTAATTCAGCAAGTAAGTTTTCAAAACCTTCCATGAGGTTTGCGGGAGACCGGATAGCGTCTCTGCTGAGCTTGGACCTAACAAGGTCTATATTCCTCTTCATTCTTCCCAACAACATGTCTTCTATCTCCACGTCCCCTCCGTAAACAGCTTTTATTTTTAGGCTTACTTTCTCCACGTCCGTGATTAACGTGTTAATTAACTCGTCTATGATGGTGAGTAAGTTGTTGTACAAGATAGAATATCTTCTCAGGTAAGAAATCACTTCTAACTCACTCACTATTCCGGGGATCTCGTCTAGCTCGTTATACAGTTTCTCTAAGACTGCTGAAGCTTCAAGTCCTTCTAGAGGCTTCTTCTTTAATTTCCTCACCTTGTCAGTAACTAGTCCTTTGGCTTGTATCAACCTATTATGTAGTTCCCTAAGCTTAGGTAGGGTTACGCTGATCATGTTATCATAGCTTTTTAGCATGAAGTATATATCTTCTAATAAAGATTTGCTAGACATGCAGTCTATCTTCTCTATTTTCTCAGTCTCTATAGGCGTTACAGACAATTGTTCTGACACGCTTATGTAAGTGTTTAGGACTAGGTTCTTAAGCACGGTGCAGCTCTCTCTCAATGTATTAGCTACTGAACCCACGTACTGAGGTATCTTATCAACTCTCTCTATCTCCTGAAATCTCTGAGCTCCTTCTCTGAGGCGGTCTCCGTAAGGAGTTGCTAAGACTAAAGCTACTACCTTCGAGTAGGTGATCAGTGCGTGAGCATACATAGACTTCATATGATCTGAGAGCTCAATCAACTGTTTTTCAGCATTCTTAAGAACGTCACTAACTAGCTGGAGCCTGCTTACGGGAACAAGCTTCTTTAAAATAATGGCTTTAGACATCTCTAAGCTCCCCTTTATTACATTCAGTTTATTCTCGACTTCTTTAAGCGCGTCTTCAGACCATAAACCAGTCTTGCCCACTTCGTTATAGACTGTCGTGAGACTCTGCACCTCGCGTTCTAAGGCCCCCAGAACGGAACTCAAGTGTCTTCTTTTCTCTGACATTATTCTCAGATAAGCTACTGTCGCTGTAACAGAAGAGATTATTACGGCTACTAAGAAGGCTGAAGTCAAGTTATACTCTAAGTACCGGTAGAAAGGCTCTAGAAAAATTACAGACATAGAGATATAGAAAAGCCCGACAAACGTTAAGGAAGATATGAAGTATCTTATGACGATTATAGCTAAGTTGACTGTCTCCCTACCTACTAAGCTGTAAGATATTATGTTTATGAAGGAAGCTACAGTAAAGCTTATCAAGAGAGATACGTAGACTTGTGTGAACTCTGTTGCTGTGCCTATACTCATGTGAGGAACTCCTGTGAGGTCAGGTAACACGTAATAAAGACCTAAGAAGATTAGGAGCGAGAACATGAGGCTCATAATCCCTGAGAAATATGTTTTGAAGTTCTTGACAGTAACGACAGAGAGTGAGAGTAACCATATAAACTCATAGACGCTGAGGCTAACCCCCCATAAGCCGTCTGTCAGAGCAAACGTAACGAAAAAGAATATAGGCAGGTGGACGCTCAACTCCCAAATATTCAGTTTCGAGACTAGATTCCACGCAACCACAGCCGATAATAGGAGTGTTGAGAATAGCACGTAGAGACTCCCTAGCAACGGCAGCTTAATGCTGGGTAGTGAGAAAACTACGTTGAGGAGCAACATGTAGCTCACGAAGAGAGGCGAGAAAGCCAGCGAGTCATAGTAGGGTAAGTCCCTAGGATATATTAGGGGGGCGAGCAAAGTCAAGGTTATTAAAGCGCCTGCGAGCGGAATCCCTATAGGTTCCTTCATTAGGCCTAGCGCATAATTAGTCAGTACGATCCATAGAGAGATTATGAGTGATGCCCAAATAACTTCTAGTCTAGACTTCTTAGCCCCGTCTAACTCCTGCCTGATCATTAAGACCCCCTCTCCGTCGTAGTCAGGAACTCTCTAGTCAGCTTCATTAAAGGAATCAATACTCTAAGGTCTTTTTCTTCCTCGCTTAGTATTGATGGAGCGTCCCAAACATCTTTTGACAACTTTATTATCAAGTCATCACTACTCTCACTAATAAAAATACGCACATAGTCTTCTGTCGTAGTTTTAGGAGTAAATGTTTTGTAGACTGCCCACCCACAGACCTTAACCATTTCATTGATATTGACTTGATTTAGTAATTCCGCGTTGCCTTCTAGGTACGCGTATCCCATACTCCCAGCAAATATGGTTCCCCATGTAAGAAACTTAGCTAGTTGAGAAGCTCCAGCTAGGTTCTTTATTAGTAGTGAAGCCTCCTCGAGACTCAATAACGATACGAAGTATAAGTGTCTCATCTCTCTAGTGTCGGTTAGTAGGATTTCCTTGCCTAAGTTATCTGAATAAAGTCTTAAACCCCACCTAAGTAGTTCCTCAACTCCTTGAGGACTGAGATATCTATAGAATCTGTCAATCCTTAGTACACTCACCCTATTAACTAGTCTTTCTTTCAAGACTTTAGCTAAAAACGTAACTAGGTTAAATCTATTAATGAGAGTTAGCTCTCTATCTATTACGATCAAGGCTTCCGCCCTGCTAGCACTACTCTTGAGAGACCTGAAAACCTCAAGAGTCTTGTAAGCTACAGATAATTCCTTAGCTTGAACTCTAGATACCAGGAATAACTCCTCTACATCCTCAGTTATTAATGAGGGAAGAACACTCTCTTCGAAAGTTCCTTCTTGAGAAACTCCTTCTTTTAAGTAGCTTACCCACATGCTATACTTATACGAGTCTTCAGAAGGTCTTGAAAGCACGTAACTATTAGGTTTAAAGAACTCTAGAGACTTTTCAGACCCTTCCTTAATTCTAATAATTAGGTAACCTCTACTAACTAACGCCTCGCTTAAAATGTGTTCAATAAGTTGTGGCGCCATAATCACGGCTAACTTATTATGGTCTATGAAATCAAGAGAGCCCATAAAGCTCTCAAATATGTTCACAGACCATATACTCACTAAAACTCACCAACCCTATTAATATACTCGTAATTTCTATAAATAATCTTATTGAACTCTTTAGGCCGCGTTGATCGCTACATCTAGGTACTTATTTTTAGTTTTCCTTAACTTGCTAGATTATGCGGAAGAATCAGGTTCCAGTACAAACTTCCTCGACAGGCTCTCTAGCAAGCCTTTCTCTCAACGATATTATTAACTTTAACGCCTCAACAAACACTTCCACTTCTTCTAATGTGTTGTACACATAATAACTTGCTCTCACTGAGCCACTGAATCCTAGTCTGTAATGTAGTGGGTGAGCACAGTGCCCTCCAGTCCTTACGGCTATCCCGAAAAGGTCTAGTGCTTTACCCACAGTATGGTGATGCAGGTCTTTAACGTTGAACGCTACTAGCCCTGTTCTCATGTGAGGGTCTTTAGGTCCTAGGACTATCACCTCATCACCTAGCTCCTTAAACTTCTTCAGAGTCTCATGTACTAGAATTACATCGTGCTCTCTCACGTTCTCCATTCCCAACCTCATCAAATACTTAGCCGCTTCCGCAAGTCCTATCATGCCAGCAATATTTGGTGTTCCGGCTACGAACCTCCACGGTAGGTCGTGCCACACCACAGAATCTAGCGTCACGTCTTTTATAGTGTCACCACCGACTCTAAAGGGCTTCATAGACTCCAGAACGTCTTTCCTACCCCAAAGCACGCCGCTCCCAGTAGGTCCGAGCATTTTATGCCCGCTGAACGCGATGAAATCTAGTTCTAGTTCTCTCACATTTGTTGGAACGTGTGGCACGTACTGAGCTCCATCCCCTACAGCTATAGCTCCTACAGAGTGGGCTAATTTCGCAATTCTCCTCACGTCGTTTATTGTTCCAACGACGTTGCTTGCCATTGGGAAAGCAACTACTCTAGTCTTCTCACTAACAGCTCTCTCAAGCTCGTCGTAATTGAGTGTTCCCTCTTCTGTTACATTCACGTACTTAATTCTAGCGCCAGTCTTCTCAGCAACAGCTCTCCACGGGAGCATGTTACTATGGTGGTCCATGACAGTAACTACTATCTCGTCGCCAGGCTTTAGATTATCTAGTCCCCAACCCCAAGCAACTAGATTTAATCCATCGGTAGTGTTAGATACGTCAATTATCTCTTCCCAGGAGTAAGCGTTTATGAACTTAGCTAAGACTTCATGTGCTTCCTCATATGCTTGACTAGCTTCTTGAGAAAGCGTGTGGAAGCCCCTGTGAACGTTGGCATTATAATTGAAGTAAAACTTGACTATAGCTGCCACGACTTGCCTTGGTTTCTGAGTTGTGGCTGCATTATCTAGATATATGAGTCTCCTCCCGTTGATTTTGCGCTTGAGGATTGGGAAGTCTTCCCTAATCTTTTCAACATCTAACACGTTAGGCACCTCTAACTAGAAATCAGCTTTCAGCGCTCTCCTTTCCCTTTAGCAACTTACTTAGGAGACTTATGATCGTGTCTTCCTTACTTAATGGGGGCTTCACAGGCTCTCCTTTCAGAAACTTGCTGACTCTCTCTGGGAATGACGGGACAATATTTTTTAAGTCTATATCGCTTAAGACTCCATCATATTTCTCTTTATAGGCTACCTTACCGTCAATCCAGCTCAGGAGAAGTGTTGTAGGGGATGAGTGAACATCAAAATATGTGAAAGTAGCTGAAGCAACTAACGACTCACAATCTCTAGCGAACCAATTACAGAGGACTATATAGAAACTAAACTCATTACTTTCACTACTTAAGCTCCTGACGAAAGGGAACCAGTATATGTCGTATCTCCTGCACGCGTGACACTTAGCATTATCAAAATACATTACCGCGTACTTATCTCTAGGTATGAAGGGGTCTATCCCCTCTATATTCAAATAAACCCACGTGTTTTCTCCTCTCAAATATTTATAGATGCCGTGTTTGTTTTCAGGAGTTATCTCTCTGAACTTCGAGTCACTCACTCAACTCACCAAAATAATAGGGTAAGGATTAGATTAAAATTAAATTAGTTTGAAGTAATTAACTAAGGTGCTTAATGGTGAGTAAGATAGATAGAGTACTTCAGGAATACCCACCAAGGTATGGTCCTGAATGGGGTAGTGGAGGTATTTTTGGTCTTAAGTATTTTAAGGGAGTGCTTTACTATACGCTCGCTTTTGAAGCTTCAGCATACTTCGTTGACGACGAGATATTAGAGTACAGGTTCAGCGAGTTAGGGCCTGGTCCCGCATCTGGTGGAGACACTTACAATGCTGTAGACGTTGTTGACGACAAGATATTCTTTGGGGGTTGGGTACATAACCCCGCAGTATTTAAAGGTAAGAGAAATCACGCTGGTGAGATAGATTTCAGGAATAAGTATAGTCACGTACACGAATATGACGTCAGAGAAAGAAAAGTGAGACTACTCTGGAAGGAAAGCATTCATGACGAGTTTAGGTGGGCTGGGGAAGTGTCTCAAATAATTTACGACCCGGTAAAGGACGTCCTGATTATAGGGAGGTCAGACGGCATGGAGAACTTAGGCGTTTATGAGTTAAGCAGAGACGGGAGAATTTTCAGTAAGTTAAGTGAAGTGCCGGCGCTTAAGGGCTCGCTATATCTTGATTATGCGTGCTTTGATATGCAGCCGGACTGGATGAGGGGAGTCGAGGGTATTCAGTGCTTAGATTTAGTTAGGAGAGTGTGGGTAAGGCACACTATAGAGGACTGGGCTGAAGTGTCACTAGACGGTTACGGAGTCTCGTACAGGACGTCTGGTTATGCCGCGAGCGCGTACACTAGGTATTGGCACTTCATGAGAGGAGGTGTTCTAGTCGGTAATCCTGTAGAGCCTGAAGTCGAGAAACCCACGTTTGTGAGGTTATTTGATTTCGGTATGAATGTTTACGCTCCGCACAGGAGCAACGCACTCAATTTAGGTGGCGGGATATTAGCAGTATTTAACGCAAGCACTCACGGATTCCTACATCCGCACGAGAGTAGTTCTGGAGAAGCAGATCTTAGAAAGTATTTTAACACCGTAGTTGCGCCCACAGCACTCGTCTACATAACGCCACCTCAAGCAAGAATAGTAGCTACGTTTGGAGCCAGAATAACTAGCATGACTAAGGCAGGGAGTAGAATACTCATAGCGTACAACACTACCCCTAATCTCGGAGGTAAAGATTCAACGCCTGTAGACGGCGGTGTGAGAGGTATTATGTCCGTGGACGAGTACACTCTGTTAAGTAGTAGTAACCCACCATTAACTATCAGAGTGCCTGGCTGGGCGGTAGGAAACGCTTGCTTTGGAGGCATACCACTTACAGGCTTTAAAGAAGCTGAGTTATTTGTGAGAAGCAGTAAACATAACGAGATACTCATTAATATCTACGATATTGGCTTGCCACCGCTAAATTACGGTTCTGAGAGACTTAAGTTGAGTGAAGGACTTAACAAAATAGACCTGAGGAGCTACAGAGATATAGTTTCTTTCAAGCTGGAGAAGCCTGACGAAAACGCATTAATCAACATTTACTTAAGATGAAGTGTTATTAGCTTTTCCACCGAAGATTATCTAGCTAGTGATGAGTAAATGGACTTAAGAACTAAGTTAAGGGAGCTCTTCGTTAAGAACCCTGAAACACCTAAAATAATTGAGCTAATAAGAGGGTTAGCTCAACGGCTAGGTGGGGAAGTAGTTAAGATAATGGATTTCTGCGGTACTCATGAGTGGACTATAACAAGCTATGGTTTGAGGAGTCTAATGCCTGAGAACGTGGAGTTGGTTGCGGGTCCTGGCTGTCCAGTATGTGTTACTCCCGGTCACTACGTTGAAGGCCTAGTTAAGCTGTCTCTTGAGGGAGTTAATGTCTTCACGTACGGTGACTCATTTAGGCTACCCTCACTCAAGGGAGCTAAGCCGAGGAATCTGGCTGAAGCTAAGATGTTAGGAGGTAAGGTTACGGTGATTTACAGCTTCCTGGATGCGATTAAGGAAGCTAATAAGAGGAGAAGTGAAGAGCATGTCTTCTTTGCTGTAGGGTTCGAGACTACTATGCCTGCAGTGGCGGAGCCCGTATACAGTAGGTTACTTCCCGATAACTTAGTAGTCTTAAGCGCGTACAGACTCACGCCGCCAATCATGAGGTACTTGCTAGAGAACGTGCGTGAGGTGAGGATAGATGGTGTCATAGCACCCGGGCACGTCTCGGCCGTGATAGGATATAACGCGTGGGAATTCTTAGTGAGAGATTTTAATATACCTACTGTAATTTCCGGCTTCGAACCTGTTGATGTTCTTCTAGCCATACTTGCGATACTTAAATGTAAGGTTGATGGTAAGCCAGCTCTAATTAATGAGTATGCTCGAGTTGTTAAGCCGGGAGGCAATATTAGAGCCAAGAGAATAATTAATGAAGTCTTCGAGGTTGTTGACTCATACTGGAGAGGCATAGGAGTAGTTCCTTCTAGCGGTGCTTTACTTAAAGATAAGTTTAGAGATTATGATGCGTCATCAAGGTATGGAATAAGAGAAAAACCTGACTTCAGCGATGTCCTGCCTGGATGCAGGTGTGGTGAGGTGACGCTAGGTAAAGTGAAGCCTACTTCATGCCCTCTCTTCATGAAGTCTTGCACTCCCGAGAACCCCTACGGCCCCTGCATGGTTAGTTCAGAAGGCACTTGCAAGATATGGGCTGAGAATCTTCACGCCCTACTTACTAAGCTGTGAGTTGAGGGGTGTTTAAGTTCTTGAGTTCGAAAGGAGAAGTCTCTAGGGTAGCTTTCCCGATACTTGTAGGAATGATCCCAGACTCAGTAATCAGTCTCGTAGGAATGATTACTGCATCAAAAATTGGTAGGGAAGCCTTAGCAGGTACTGGTCTCGCCTCATACTTGTTCATGATAGTAAATGCTGTGACTTCGGTTTTCATGGTAGGTTTACTAGTAATTACTTCTCAAGCTTATGGAGGCAATAACCTAAAATTAATTGAGAGAGCTTTCGGCGAAGCTATTACCGCGTCAGTTCTTTTCTCGGTCGCGGCGGTCGTGACCTCACCTCTCTGGCTACCTACCTACATAAGCGTACTCTCAGGTGGTCAGGGAGTAGTTAGTGAGGTTGCCGTGACTTACTTAAGCTTAAGAATTCTCTCTATACCTGCCTTGATGCTTAACTCTGTGATAGCTACTTTATTCAGAGCTGTGGAGGAACCGTGGCCACCAACCTACTCCTCCATTAGTGTTGGCGTGATTAGTTCTGTTCTCGTGCCTTCCCTTGCCCTAGGTTACTTAGGGTTACCTGAGTTAGGAGTTTCTGGCATGGGTCTAGCCTCGGCAATTTCACAGTATGCTGGTTTGCTTGTGTATATATTTCTGAGACCCCCGATTAGGGTGAGATTATATGTGCCATCAAAAATAACGACTAAGATATTAGCTGTGGGAGTTCCTGCCTCTATAGAGAGATTTGTTGGGAGTGCGGGACATAATATATACATAAACGCTGTTGCTAGGTCAGGTATTGACGCTCTAGCGGCTCATAATATAGGGTTAAGTGTGGAGAACTTAATCATAGGTCCTGTCTTCGCAGTAAACATAGCTGCTTCTACTAAGGCAGGACATCATGTAGGCGCTAATAACGTTGAAGACTTAGACAAGATAACCAAGGAAGCGCTAAAGATCGGTGTTGTTTGGATGTCTGCCGCTACGGCAGTACTTATTGGTTTATCGCCGTTCATCGGAAGCTTCTTCACGAGTAGTGAGGAAGTCGTTAGGTTAGTTATGGCTTACTTAATTATGGCTGCTATATCGGAGGTTGGGCTTGGCGCCTCACAGGCACTCTACGGCATATTCAGGGGTATGGGGAGTACTTGGGCACCGCTCGTAATAAGTTCTACTACTGTATTGTTATTTAGAGCCATGTTAGCTCAGGTTCTCCAACCAATTTACGGTGTTTATGGCGTCTGGTTTACTCAGATAACTGATATGTATGGGCGACTCCTCATATCCTACTTTATGTACGTGAGACTTAAGTCAAGACTTCTTGTCAAGGTTGTATAGGTTTTAAGACTGTCTATAGGTTGTTTTGGTTGTTTCTATGGATTCCGAGAATTATCTAGGATATAAATGATTAAGTGTTTGAGTGTTTTTGGAGTCTGTGAGCTGATGAGTCGTTGGTAAGGGACGAGACTCTGTGAATCACTCTTCGCTGTAGGAGTTGGGTGAACTGCTGGCGGTAGCTGGAGACGTGCTCTTGCAGGCGGGGTGGGAGAAGAATAAGCTGTCGAGAAGTAGAGGGCTGGGAGGCTGAATACGAAATAACATGAAAACCTGTGAAGAGCCGTTCACCGAGAAACGACTTTAGCAAAACACTTGTTTGTAGCCTTATTAGTCATTTACTGTATCATTTGTTGGTGACTTGAGTAGTGCATGAGTGGGCATTGGCTGAGGGCATTGCTAGGTACTTAAGTAGTGTTGTAGGTGTCAAGAGACTTAAGAGTGTTAGGATTGGGTTGGGTGAATTACAGTCTGTTGATGAGGAGATTTTAAGATTTGCGTTAACGGAGCTTATGAAAGCTGAAGGTTACGAACTTAGTGAGGATTCTGTAGTTTTTGTTAAGAGGGCTGCTAGGTTTCAGTGCAGGAGGTGCGGGTATTCTTGGAGTCTCAACAACGTGAGTTTAGGTGATGATGAGAAAGAAGCTATTCACTTCATACCTGAGGTGATACACGCTTATCTTTCATGTCCTAAGTGTGGCTCAAGAGATTTTGAGGTGGTTGAGGGAAGAGGCGTTGAGGTCCTTGAGGTGATTACTGAATGAATGCGTTGAGGCACCTTATTGATGACCCGAGGAAAATCCTCGTTGAAGAGAGACTTAAGAATGTCAGTAATGTTGTTCCTGTGATGAGTCCTAAGGGCGGTGTAGGTAAGACTGTGATCTCAGCTCTCATAGCGCTGGCTATGGCTGAGAGCAACTACAGTGTAGGGTTACTGGACCTAGACGTAACTAACCCTTCAATTCACGTAGTTCTAAATCTGGGACTAGATGAGAAGCCACTAGAGAATAAAGGGGTAATACCTCCTGAAACTCAGGGGGTTAGAGTCATGAGCGTCGCGTACTATACTGAGGGGAGGCCACTGCCGTTAAGAGGCTCTGAAGTAACTGAAGTTGTTAGGGAGGTTCTAGCAATAACTATCTGGGGTAATCTAGACTACCTCATAATAGACACACCGCCTGGTATGAGCGACGTACATATGGAGATAATCAACAATATAAGGAAAGCAAAACCGTTAGTAGTGACTACACCCCACGTGCTTTCAGTAAGTCCTGTGAAATCTCTCTTAAAAATGCTTAAAGAGGTAGGGTCCCCCATAATAGGGCTAGTAGAAAATATGAGTGAGAACCCCACAGACCTCGTAATGAGTTTATGTAGAGAGTTTAGAGTCAAGTATTTAGGTAACGTACCGCTAGATTCTCTACTGGCATTCAGCGTGGGAAACGCTTCAATCATAAAGAAGACGAAAGCTTATAGTAAGGTAGCTGAGATAATCAAGTATTTAAGACCTAATTAAGCATCACTTCACTCTCTGTAGTATGGCTTGCCCAGAGACGCTGGAGGTCTTGCCCCCCTAGATATAGCTAGTAGCGAAAGCAAGACTGCTAGATACGGCAACATGATCATGAAGTATGTCATCTCAGGCCTACCAATCTTTATGAAGATGTCTTGTAGGCTTATGCCTACAGACCACGTAACACCGAATATTAGACTTCCTACTAAACTGCGTGAGGGGTTCCACTTCCCGAAGTACGCTAAGCCTATAGCGATGAACCCCATGCCGTACGTCAGATTCTCGTAGAAGAGACCAGTTATTTCTAAGCATAGGATAGCTCCTGCCAAGCCCGCTAGAGCAGAGCCTAGCGCTAACGAGAATAACCTATATAAGGTGACGTTAATGCCCGCCGCATCACAGGCTCGCGGATTCTCGCCGAGAGCTCTAACCCATAATCCAACCCTAGTATAGTAAAGGATGAAGTGCATTATTCCAGTAAGTATAAACATTAGGTACACACCTGGATACTGGTTAAAGAGAGCCCCACCAATCAAGGGGATTTCAGAGAGGAGAGGTATTCTTAGAGTAGAAGTCTTTGGTATGAAGACTATCTTATCAGCGTATAGTGCCCTGTAGAGGAAGTCGGAAAGACCAAAGCCTAGGAAGTATAATCCCATGCCTGCTACTACTTGATTAAATCTTAGAATCACGGTAAAGAACCCTAGTAGGAGTCCTAGCATGATTCCCGTTGCTATGCCTAGCAGGTACCCTACGAAGATATTGCCTGTTAAGAATACTGCGTGAAAACTTACAAAGGCTGACATAAGCATTATGCCGTCAATACCCAAATTTATTAAACCTGATCTTTCACTAAATACCTCGCCTAAGCTAGAGATGGCTACAGGAGCTGACATAGCTAAGCCTAGACCTATTATAGATTGAACTAATTCTAGACTCATGACTCCTCCCTCTTAACAACTAATTTTACTTCGTAAAGTATCAATATAGTGAACAGCATGAAGAATATGTAGATTAATCCCTCAACTGCTTTAGAGAACGTGTATGTTAAGCCTGTAGCTGATTGTAAATAGACGGTCCCGTTATATATCATTCCGAAGATTAGCGAAGAACCTATTATTCCTACTGGATTGTTTCTTCCAAGCAATGAGGCGATTATTGAGGTATAGCCTAAGCCGACGGCTATGCCTTCATACAAGAAGTGGAAAACTCCGAGAATTTCTATCCCTCCTGCTAAGCCTGCTAACGCACCACTATATGCTAGGCTGAAGACTATGAGTTTCTTAACTGGCAAGCCAGAGTACTTGGCTGCGTTGGGGTTACTCCCTAACACTCTCACCATGAAACCTGTTTTGGTCTTGAAGAGAATGTAGTGTGTTAAGAGAGCTATCACTAGAGCGAGAATAAAGCCTGCGTGAAGTCTTGTTCCCGGTAATATTATGGGTAGCTTAACACCTACGGGTGGTGACATAGGCCACATCTGAGAGAGGGGATTCTTTAACGGACCTCTCAATAACCACTGCATAATTTTTAATGCTAGCCAATTCATGATCACCGTGACCACAATTTCGTTAATCTCGAAGTACGCTTTCATAAAACCTGCAACAGAGGCCCAGAGAGCTCCTGCGGTTGCTCCCGCAATTACGCTAATTATTAGAACTACCACGGGGTTTATGCCGACACTCTGCAGGTAGAGTGCGGTGGCAGTTGTTGCTATGGCACCCATTAAATACTGACCCTCTGCACCAACGTTTAGAACTCCTGACCTATTAGAGAACGCTATGCCGACAGCCATTAAGAGGAAAGGCGTGGTTCTTAAGAGAGTGTCGGTTACTTGCACATATCCTCCTAGAGAGCCGCTAAGAAATGATGCGTAACCAACTAACGGGTCAACGTTCGCCCATATCATTAATAACGAACCAGCTAAGAACGCTACTCCTACAGCGAGTAAAGGCAGTATCAGTATGTGTGCTAAGCTAACTTCCCGTTCTCTAAATACTAAAGTCACGCCCAATATAAATCAATCCTCTCCCTAAGCATTTTCTTATATCCAGACATCATTAACCCGATGTCGTCTATGTCGAGCTCGCCGGGTTTAAATGCTCCGACTATCTCGCCATTGTACATTATGGCGATCTTATCACTTAATGACAATAGTTCTGAAAGATCGCTAGATATTAACAATATGCTACAGTTGTTGTTCTTTAATTCAATAAGCTTCTCTCTAATGAATTCTGTGGCAGCGATATCGAGCCCGGCTGTAGGCTCTTCAGCTATGAGAAGCTTGGGTTTCCTGTCAATCTCCCTGCCAACAATTACTCTCTGAATATTTCCGCCCGAGAGATTCCTAACCAACGTTTTATGAGAGGGCGTGACTACGCTGTACCTACTTATCAAGTCTGTGGCGAATTTCTCTATAACTTTGATATTCATGGGTCTTAAGCTCGGGGGCACTACCGGGAGACTATTAATGATTTGGTTTTCCGCGATTCTAGTCAGTATTGCGTTCTCGTAGAGTGGTAAATCTCCCACCACACCGTACTTCAGTCTCTCTGCTGGAATATAGGAAATTCCTAACTGGATCCTGTCGAGAACGCTACTCTTAGTTATGTCACGTCCTAAGAAGAATATCTTTCCTCGTGTTGGTTTCCTTAACCCGTAAATGGTTTCAGCTAGTTCTTTCTGACCATTACCTGAGACTCCTGCAATACCTAAGATTTCACCACTCTTGATTTTCATGCTGACCCCCCTTAGAGCTAGGTTGCCTCTATCTCCTAAGGCTTCTAGCCCTTGAATTTCTAGAATAACCTCACCTACCTGCGCTTTAGGTGTTGCTTTAACTTCTAGAAGTACTTCTCTGCCTACCATCAATTCAGCTAAGAGTCTAGGTTCAGCTTCATTTCTGAGTAACTCTCCCACGACTTTACCACGTCTTAAAACTACGATCCTATCTGCTATCTGAAGAACTTCCTCAAGTTTGTGTGATATAAATATTATTGATAAGCCATTCTGTTTCAGTTTTCGTATGGCTTTAAAGAGTTCCTTAGTGTCTTGAGGGGTGAGGACTGAAGTAGGCTCGTCAAGTATTAAGATTCTTGGGTTTCTGAAAAGAGCTTTTAATATCTCAACCTTCTGTTTTTCTCCTGCGGAGAGCTGCCACACCTTAACGTTAGGGTTAATCTTTAAACCTAACTTACCAGCGAATTCCTCTATCTCTCGCGTTATTTTCTTCATGTCGATAAAGAAACCAAATTCTTTCAAGCCTAAAATTATGTTTTCTGAAATTGTTAAATCTTCTACAAGCGTGAAGTGCTGGTGGACCATACCAATACCATTCCTAATAGCGTCGATCGGTGAGTGATGAGAAACTTTCTTGCCCTCTATGTAGATTTCTCCTTCATCTGGACGTAATAAACCGTAAAGCACGTTCATAAGCGTAGTTTTGCCTGCGCCGTTTTCGCCAAGAATCGCTAACACTTCACTTCTATTGAGAGTTAAGTCAACGTGATCGACTGCCACTACTCCCGGGAATTTCTTGACTATGTTCTTCATCCTTAGTATGGGTTCCTGAATCACTACATGCACCTCCAGTTCTATGGAGAAAATATTTTGAGAGAAAAAGAAGTTTAGTCTTTAATTAAAGTTGTTTGAGCTTAAGGAGTAAAACCTGTTGATATTTGCCCGCTAATTATCTTATTAATTATTTCCTGCGCGCTTGACCAGATCTCGGAAGGTAAGGCGCCTCCAGACGCTAGCTTTAGACCGCCATTTTCTAAGCTTAGCCAGTATTCCTGGCCGCCGGCTGTTTTAAGTTTGCCGCTCAGGTAGTCTTGATAGAATTGCTCGAATATGACACTCCAATCCCAGATCTCAGCTAGTAAGAGGCCTTCTGGGTATATCTCTGGATGATAGGTGCCGCTCATCATAACGTAGACTCCTGCGTCTTTAGCGCCTGAAATCCCGCCTAGCTGACATCCATCACCCATAGTCTTAACCACATCAACTCTGTACTGCTCAACTAAAGCAGTTGTTGCTAGTTTCGCTTTAGGTACGTCGTGGAAGTCTCCTGTATAAACCACGTGAAGTACTTGGTCAGGATTCAAACCCACATACTCAAGACCCTTCCTAAGACCGATCTCGCACCTAGAGAGTTCTGCTACCGCCATGCCGGCAACATAGCCTATATGGCCTGTTTTAGTGACTTTGCTAGCTATATAGGCGGCTACGAAACACGACTGATCTGTTCTCACATCACCCACGCTAACTTTCGGGCCCTTATATTGAGGAGCTCCAGCAATAGCTAAGAAGTAAACTTCTCGTGTTACCTCTCCGGCAATCTTAGCCATGGGTTCCCCAAATTGGAAACCTACACCTATTATCAGGTTAAATCCTTGCTCCACGTAACTCCTTATGGTTGATTCAATCTGAGCCGGATCATACACTCCCTGGACCCACGCAATATCTACTTCTGGGTGCCGACCGCGGAAAGCCTCCATCGCTCTATAGCCTGCTTCATTCCACGCAGTGTCAGTGACGCTGCCGGGGAATATGAAAGCTATCTTAACTCTCTCTGTAATTGGGGGACGTGTTAACGTGGCGACGTAGTAACCAGTTAAACCAGCTACAATAGCTATTATGACTACTACGGCTATGACGAATGTTTTTGAAAGAGCCAACTATGTCACCCCTGCTTGTAAGTTCTTTTTGAGACTTAAAAATATTTGTATACATATATGATGTTAGTGTTCTTGAAATGTCTTAAACACGTGATAATGAATTCTGATAGTAATTCATGTAACTAAACTTAAAATTAGAGATTTTTTAATTTGGTCAGCATGGCTTGACTATTGATTAAGGTAAGGTTCTCTGGTCTTACTGGGAGGTTCGTTATCTTAGGCCTAATTTCTTTCTGCAAGATTCTGTTATTGTCATTAAGTAACTTATTAACTGTAATTTTTCTGATGCTAGTGCTTTAATTAAGTTGGCGTGCTTCTCTAAGTCTTCTTTAGTGAGTAAGTTGATGCTAGTTGTGTGGCTCCTAAATTTAATCTCTAGCGTCTTGTCTCTTAAAGTAATGCTTAAGTGTTTGTTACTTACTGATACCTCGCCTTCCTTGCTGTTGTATGAGACTGTTGCAAGAGGTGATCTATGAATTACTGAAGTTGTTTGGTCGCTACTAACGTAGGTTAGGCCTTCACACAACTTAAGTATTGCCGGTCTTGAGCTTTCTAAGTTTGCCTCAATCGTGGAGAGTGTGGTCACTAGTGACTTTATCTTAGTGAGTACTTCGCTTACTATAGTTACGCTAATAAGTCCTACTCTACTAAACTCAGAGAATTCTCTAGTCCTCATATCTTCGTAAGCTCTCAGAGCTTCATCAACTACTTCTAAAGCATTCTTGAACATTCTTTAGCACCACTAAAACTTTCAGGCAGGTTTTTAAAGCTTTAAACTGACGTCTAAGTTGATCTGAGGAGGTTCTGGCATGAAGTGTTGTGAGATAGTTTAGATTAATTATCGTATCAGGAGTAGTCGTGTATTCTTAATTGGGAGAGACCTAGACTTATTAGTAGTTTTTAATTTCTCGCTACTTACGTTGATGTTATACGTAGATTTTTTGAGGACTTCGTCTATGTACTCTCTTACAGCTTCTCTTATGAAGTCACTCTTAGTTGAGTAGCCTAAGTCTCTGTAAGCTCTCTCAAGCAAGTCGTTGATTCCTGCGGGAACTCTTAACGTGAGGGTTTTAGTCCTCTTAACGTCAAGTTCCATAACGAACATTAGTATCACCACTATATTATTTACATAGCTTCATAAAAAAGACGGCGACTAGACCTTTTTAAGGTCTAAAGAATATTAGTCATTAGGCATTGAATAATACCTAAGCATTTTTTCATTATTTGTGAGGCCTGTATTATTAGGGCTAATGAGTATTACTTTTTACGACTTTACGTAGGAATAAAAAAGTTATAATTTCTGGTCTCCCCACCCCGAATACGTAGTTTAGTAGAGGGTCGGGTAAGGGATCTTGAGTGTGGCTTGCTCGACTTAGTTGTATTGAGAGAGCCTAGCTAGATCGCCGCGAGCGCTTAGATTTTTAAGCCTCCATACATCTTAGTAGTATTTTAGGATGGGTAGCAAAGGTACAGAGACATGACTATAGAAGCCGTGTTCAGGGGTTTGTGCCCTAACTGTGGTGGTGATGTAGAGTCGAATAGGTTGGCTAAGGGTTTACCTTGCTCGAGTTGTTTGTCTTCTAAGAGAGAATTAGAGCTAATGAGAGACGGGTATCTCCGCAAGCTTAAAATAATTGAAGAGAAGGTTAAGGAAGTAGATGAGGTGTTTCTTAAAGTAGTTAATTCTAGGATGTGGGGTCTTCAGAGACTCTGGGCACGCAGGTTCTTTAACAACGAGAGCTTTGCTATGATAGCGCCTACTGGTAGCGGCAAGACTACGATGCAGATTATGCTGGCCTTATACGCGGCTCGAGAAGGTAGGAGATCCTTAATATTAGTTCCTACGAGCCTGCTAGCTAGTCAAGTACATAGCAAGACTCTCAGTATTCGCGATAAGTTAGGGTTGAGTGATGTTAGGGTGGTAGCTTATCACAGCTTAATGACTGAGAAGAATAAGAAAGAAGCTATTATGGAAGTCAGTGAGGCTTCTATAATAATAACGACCCCAGCTTCGCTGATGAAGAAGCCTGAGTTAAGGCAGCCGGTAAGCATTGCCTTCATAGATGACGTGGATAGCTTCCTCAGGAGGAGTAAGAGTGTTGAGATCGTTTTGAGGATGTTAGGTGTGGCAGGCGAGGACGAGGAACTAGCTAACAAGGTACAAGAACTTGAGAGTAAGGCTAGGAAGTTAGCTCTAGAAAATCCTGAGGAGGCTAGGCGAGTACTTGATGAGGCACACAAGCTGAGGACTTCTCTACAGGAGAGAATTAAGGGAATTATAGTAGTTAGTGGTGCCACACAGACAGCTCGAAGAACTAAGAGGATAAAAATGCTTAACACTCTCTACGGGTTCACAGTAGGGGGTAAAACAGAAATAGGGAGAAACATTACTGACTTCTATGTTAGACCGCGTAACGAGACTATCGAGGAATTGGTTGCCGAGATTATTAAGAAGGCTGGCGGCGGAGGCCTCATTTACGTACCCATGGATAAAGGAGCTGAGTACGTAAAGAGGTTAACAGACTTTCTTAAGGGAAGAGGTTTTAGAGTTGAGGCTTACTTAGGTTCTAGAAAGAGAGTGTTTAATAAGTTTGTTGAGGGAGAATTAGATGCTTTAGTAGGTATTGCATCGTATAGGAGTCCCCTAACTAGAGGTATTGACCTGCCTGAAAGAGTAAGGTATGCTGTGTTCGCGGGAGTTCCTAAGTTTAGGTTAAGGATAAGTGTAGAGGATTTCCAGCCGAGCAGGTGGTTGATACTACTTAATGAGATTAGAGACGCTGTGTACAGTAAGTATCCGGAAGAATTCGATAAGATTCTGGGAGGCTTAATCAAGATCAGAACAGCTAGTAGAGAGACTCTAGAACTAGTGCGTGAGGCTCTGAAAAATGGTAGAGAACTTAGTGATTATCAGGAGTTCGTGAGGAGAGTTGCTGAAGAGTCGTTGCGGTTCATGAATAAAGTGTTGAAAGACCCTGAAGTAATCAATAAACTTAAAGAGAGTAAGACTATAACGTTTGGTGGTAGAGAAGGAGAGTATTTCTTTGTAATACCTGACGCAATATCCTATATCCAGGCGAGCGGGAGGACTTCAAGGCTGTACGTTGGGGGACTCACGAAGGGTTTAAGCGTTTTAGTAGTTGATGAGGAGAAGGCCTTCAACGCGTTATTAAGAGATCTCAAGTGGTTGTTAGAGACTGTAGAGTTTGTAGAGTATGATGAGAAGCTTGTTAGCAGGGTTTTGAAGGAGGTAGATAGAGATAGAGTTAGAGTGAGGCAGGCTCTTGAGGGAAAGTTGAGGGTTAGGGGGAGGGAACTCATGAAGACTACCTTATTTGTTGTTGAATCGCCTAATAAGGCTAGAACCATAGCTAGGCTCTTCGGAAGACCTACTAAGAGAGTGATTAGTGGGTTACAGACATACGAAGTACTTACTGAGAACAGGTTAATGATAATCACTGCTACTGGAGGTCATATTCTAGACTTAGTTACTGATGAAGGACGCTTCGGAGTATTGGTGAAGGGTTCTTTATTCAGACCAATCTACAAGCCTATAAGAAGGTGTGTTAAGTGTGGGAGGGACGTGCCTGAAGATGAAGTGAAGTGCCCATCATGTGGTAGTGAGGTATTCGTCGAGAGTAAGCCTGTCATAGAAGTTCTTAGGAAGCTAGCCTCTCAGGTAGACGAGATTTTAGTTGGTACAGACCCTGACGCCGAGGGCGAGAAGATAGCCTGGGACATAACCTTACTGCTTAAGCCCCTAAACAACAATATCTACAGAGTTAAGTTTCACGAAGTCACTCGCAGGGGTTTGACTGAAGCACTTAATAACTTGACTTCAGTTAGTGAGTCTATGGTTCATGCTCAGATAGTCAGGAGAATTGAGGATAGATGGATTGGTTTTAGCTTAAGTCCTGTACTGTGGAGGAAATTTAACCTTAACTTCCTATCTGCTGGGAGAGTGCAGACTCCTGTTCTCGGCTGGATTGTTGATCGCACGAACAAACACAAGATAAAGGCTGAATTAGTGACTTTAAAGCTTGAGGGAGTTGATGCTCCCCTAATTTTTAAGGCTCCTAAAGGGTTCGCTGACGCTGTTAGGAAGGCTGGCAAGGTTATTTTGACAGATGTTCGGAGAAGTCTTCAGGAGATTTACCCGCCGCCTCCTTATACCACAGACACCATGCTTTCTGAAGCTACTAGAGTCTTGAAAGTCTCTGCTAGTAAGGTCATGGAGTCTGCTCAGAGGCTTTTTGAAGCCGGACTCATAACTTACCATAGGACAGACAGCACTACTGTTAGTTCTCTAGGTGTTTCTATAGCTAAAGACTACATACAGAGAGTCTTCGGAGAAGAGTTCTTTCAGGGGAGGAAATGGGAGAGGGAAGGCGCTCACGAGTGTATAAGGCCTACGAGACCTCTTGATTCTAAACAGATTAAGGCTTTGAGAGCTGCCGGCGTGATCTCTTTCGCAGTGCTTTTAAGACCAGATGATTACAGGCTATACGACCTTATCTTCAAGAGGTTTATAGCTAGTCAAATGAGTCCTTCAAAAGTTGAAAAGACTTCGTTTAAGCTAGTCTTTAACGAATTCGTTAAAGAATTTACTTTCGTGACTAAGGTAGTGGAGGAAGGCTTTAGCAAGCTAAACAAGTACTTTAACGTCGTCAGTCTCGGTAACTTGAGGGACGGCGAGTACGTAGTTCTTGAAGTTAGTTCTAGAGCAGTACCAGAACACCCTCTATACACTTATAGCGATTTAGTAGAGCTCATGAAGGACAGAGGTATAGGGAGGCCGTCAACATACGCTAAAATCTTAGACATACTTAGGAGGAGAGGCTACGCGATAGAGGTCGGGAAAGGCAAGTTAGTAGCTACTTCTAGGGGTAGGGAAGTATTCAAATTCCTTAACGAAAAATTCAGTGACTTAATTAATGAAGAAAGGACTAGAAAGCTTCAAGAAAAGATAGATTTGATAGAAGCAGGTAGGGAGAGCCCCGAAAGCGTCTTGAGAGAATTTTACAGAGAGATTAAGAATATAAGAGCTTATAGAGCTACTAAACTTATTAGCTCTGTCAAATCAAATAACTAGGTGATTAGACGTGAAAACAGAAATGAAAGACATGATAATAAGAGTTAATGGTAAGAGAGTTTCACCGACTAAGATGGTCGTGAAGTGCGGCAACTACGAGGTAGTGACAGATAAGGTGGGGGGTGAGGCGCCAAGCCCTGTAGAATACGTTTTGGCTGCTCTAGCTGGATGCATAAATATAGTCGGGACTTTAGTAGCTAAAGACTTAGGAATAAATATTGAGACTCTAGAAGTGAGTGTAGAGGGAGTGCTCAACCCGAGCAAGTTTACAACAGGTGTTGGAGAGAGAGCAGGCTATAAAGAAATAAGAACTGAAGTTCTAGTCAAAAGTGACGCAGACTTAGAAACTCTAAGAAAATGGATCAAGTTAGTTGAGGAGCGCTGTCCAGTAGGCGATAACTTATCTAACGTTACTACAGTAATAACTAACGTTAAAAATATTTAGTTTTCGCATAACTGAGGTAGCGTCAAGACAAGAATATAAAAAGAGTTTAGAAATTCTAGCCACGTATTTTTAAGCTCAAGTAGTTCAAAACCTCTTTTTCTTGAAGAGCTTAAAACTACTGTTAGGTGGGGCCGCGGGGATTTGAACCCCGGACCACGGGGACCCAAGCCCCGCATTCTACCAAGCTAAACTACGGCCCCCACCTAACAAAACTAGAAACCCAAATATATAAAGCTAATCACAACAAGTCAAACTTCTTAAGTCTTTAAGATAAACTATCAAGAGATAAACCTGCTAACAACCTCCAAGTTTAAGTCTTAGTTTTCTCCTAATCATCCGCTCAAGACTCAGCAGTCAAGAAGACTATAAAACTACTTTATTATAGTAAAGTGAATAAAACTAAACTTATGGTCTTAGTTTCTCGAAAATGTCTCAATCTTTAGGAGTTGTAAGTATTAAAAATAATTGCTGGTTGCGAATTGTAAGGAGCTAAAATGCTTGTTTTCAGATAGGGCATATTTTAAGTAGGGTTCACAACTGTTTTAGTGTGTTAGGTTTATAAAGGTTTTTGTAGGATTTTTTTCATGATGATGAGAGATACTTCAAGCCACCTGAAGATGGAACTAGATGTGAGCCCCGTGCCGTTGGGCTTGAAGGGTGCTCATGACCCCCGCGTGGAGTGGCTAGTAGCCACAGTGAATCGCGGGGTAGAGGCACAACCCGTCCTAGAAAAACCTAGGACGGGAAACGGTAATCTCTGAGAGCTTCTGAAGTGCTAGCGTTAATCTTTACTTCGTGCTCGTGTTTTTAAGGCATTAAAAGTTTTATCTTGATAACTGTTATATTATATGTGAGTAGTGTATGGTAAAGATCCCACAGAACTTCTTACTTGGTTTTAGTGAATCAGGCTTTCAATTTGAGATGGGGTTTCCTGAGCAAGTAGACCCTAACACGGACTGGTGGGTGTGGGTCCACGACCCTAATAATATCATCTCAGGTATTGTGAGTGGTCACCTACCTGAAGAGGGTCCCGGCTATCTAACGCTGTATAAGGCAGACCACGACATAGCTGAGAAATTAGGTGCCGACACGTTGAGATTAGGAATAGAGTGGAGCAGGATATTTCCTGAATCTACGAAGCAAGTACAAGTGTCTGTGGAGAGAGACGAAGAGGGGGTCATAACTCGTGTTGAGGTTAGTGAGAGTGCTTTGAATTCTCTTCGAGAACTAGCTAATAAGAATGCTATAGAGACTTACAAGAAGTTGTTTAAGGACTGGAGTGATAGGGGGAAGAAACTCATACTTAACTTAAATCACTTTACCCTTCCTTCCTGGATTCACCACCCGATAGAGTTGAGGTTGCGTGGTATTAGTTCAGCGCCCTCAGGCTGGTTAAGTGACGACTCGATAATAGAATTCGCTAAATATGCTCACTTAGTAGCGAACGAATTCTACGATTTAGCGGATATGTGGAGCACACTCAATGAACCAAACGCGTTAGCTACTGCAGGCTACCTAAACGTCAAATCTGGATTTCCTCCAGGACTCGCAAGTCTTGAGTATACTATGATAGCCTTAAGAAATCAAGTAATAGCCCATGCTAGGGCTTACGATGCTCTAAAAGAAGTTACTAGAAAGCCTGTCGGCCTAATACATAACTTCATGTGTTTCGAGCCCCTAAACATCGAAAATCCAGACGACCTCTCCGCAGCATCTAACGCCTCATACATGTATAATTACTTATTCATAGACTCTGTTACGCGAGGGTCGTCTATGTTAATTTCTTCAGATTCTTTGAAAGACAAGCTTGACTGGATAGGCGTGAATTACTACACTAGAATGGTTGTCACGTCAGATAAGAGAGTAGCTATGGGTTGGAAGTATGTCCCAGGCTACGGATTTCTCTGCGCCTCTGAGGGGTTGAGTAAGGCTGGCAGACCCTGTAGCGACTTCGGGTGGGAAGTCTACCCTGAAGGTTTAGAGAAGATATTAGTTGAAACCTACAATAAGTATAAACTACCAATAATAGTCAGCGAAAACGGAATAGCAGACGCCACGGACAAGTACAGGTCCTCCTACATATTAACGCATCTCTTAAGTACTATGAAAGCTATGGAGAAGGGAGTTGATGTCAGGGGTTACCTACACTGGGCTCTGATAGATAATTATGAGTGGGCCGCCGGCTACAACATGAAGTTTGGATTAGTTAAAGTAGATTTGACAACGAAGAAACGATATTTAAGACCTAGTGCCCTACTCTATAGAGAGATCGCGTCAAGGCGCGAAATACCTGAGGAACTTCTATTTACGTGACATTCTTAGCTAAATAAGGTCTGTTAAACCCTGTTGAGCCAACGCAACGCCTCTAAATTAATGAACTTTTGCCTTTAACTTAGTTAATGACCCATGATAGAGTAGCTACATTAGTTAGAAGTATTTTTGCCTCCGCAGGAATAGTGTATTAGTTGCTGAGAGAATTAGTAAATCTATTTTATTGTAATTGAAGAAAATATTATTAGTGACAAATCTAAGGAAGCATTACCACAGTTTGGGGTGTGTAGTATGGTCTCAAAGAAGATTATAGTATTATTCTTCATTGCTATGTTAATGATGCTTTACGCAGATCAAAACCTAGTAGCTCCAATGTTGAGGACTTTAAGAAGTGAAGGGATGATAATTGGTGGCGACGACTGGTATTACTATGCTGGCTTGCTTGGAACTATTCCTGTACTGTCTGGGATCATTACAACGTTCGTATGGGGATATCTCGCAGACAAGTTAAGCAGGAGGTCACTGTTTGCTACAGCCGTGCTAGTTGGTGAAATTCCGTGCTTTCTGACTGCCTTTGCCAACGATTATTATCAGATATTAATTCTTCGCGCGTTAACAGGTATCGGGATAAACGGGGCGGCTCCAGTAGCTAGAGCGTTAATCTCTGATTTATACTCTCCGGAGGAAAGAGGAAGAGGTTACGCGTTGTATAATTTCGGGTCTGGTTTCGGGGTACTTCTTGGAATGTTATTAGCTGGCATAACTCTGAGTTTTGGCCTGAGTTGGAGGGTTCCTTTTATGTTGGCGGCTGCACCTAACTTTATTTTAGTCCCCCTGTTTCTGTCAGTTGTTAAGGAAGTAAAGCTAGGGTATGCTGAGCCAGAAATTAGGAGACTCTACGAGGCAGGACGTGAATACAGGTTCAGGATTAATTTGAGGGACTTCCTTACTGCCTTGATCACTACCCCCACATTAATATTTATGTATCTACAGGGAGTACCTGGAACTTTCCCTTGGGGCGCTATACCTTACTGGGCACCCACATTCTTCCAGGAGAAGTGGGGTCTGTCTGAAGGGACAGCAACACTCATAGTGTTCGTGGCCGGGATGGGGATGATGGTAGGATACTTCATCGGTGGACTACTCTCAGATAAGCTTGTGAGCAAGGGTTTGTCTAATGGGAGATTATTAGTTCCTTTCACGGGGATTCTCATAGGAACCTTCACAGTGATATCGCTTCTCTCATACCCCTACCCATACGGGGTAGAATCATTGGCGGCGTTAATGCCGGTATTAATTATTAGTTTGCTGGGAATGACTTTCGTCACTTTTGCCGCCCCCAACGTGCCTGCAGTCCTCAGTGAGGTCTCATTACCTGAACATAGGGGAACCATTTTTGGAATATTCAACATAACAGATAACATAGGCTCGGCTTTCGGTCCGATGGTAGCCAGTGCGTTCATGGTATTCTTTCTCTCTAGTGGTGTTTCAGAACCTGATAACATGCTACATGGTTTGGTAGCCGTGAGCCTTCTGTGGATTCCTTGTGCGCTCTTATGGCTTCCTGCATTAAAGACTTACAAGAAGGACAAGGCAAAGTTAAGAAGGACTCTGGCTGAGAGAGGTATTTAAAAGCTAATTTTTATTTCGTTAGCTTATTTTTGTCAACTCTAACACCCTCATCAATTGAGACGACCCACCCTCTCCGTATAACATCCCTGGTTTGGCGAATTACTTCGAGTCCCTTCTCTCGACTCTCGACTAACGCGAGTAGGGAACCCCCCATGCCTGCACCGGATATTTTTACTCCTAGAGCGCCTGCCTCCAGGGCCTTATTCCTAATGATTTCTAACTCCGGAGTGCTTACATCATATAAATCTCTCAGCAAGACATGCTGGTAATTGATTAGTCCGCCGAGGAGTCTCAACATGTTATCGCTTGATTCCGAAGAAGAACTTAAGCAGTGAGGGCATTCCTCTCCTATAACGTCTTCTACTAGTCTACTTAGCTCTTTAGTCCAGCCCTCTTCTATCAACCTCAACGCTAGCACAGTAGATGAATGCATTTTTAGTGTGAAGAGTATTCTCTTGCTCGAGGCAGGGCTCACGTTATTTAGTAGTGGTGTGAGATCCTCTAGTTTGAGGTCAGCCCACCTGGTTTCATAGACATCCTCGCTGAGGAGAGCTCTTATATTGTGAGGAGTTTCAGGACGCTTCAACAAATCACGTAATCCTTCAACAAGCTCGCTTATCCGGGTCGAATGCACGCTTCTAGTAGAGTGCTTAATGCCTGAGTCCAGGACCGCGAAAGTTAAAGATACTTTATTGTATGTCTTGGTCCTGAAGGGAGGTTTCGTTTCTATTAGAGTCACACCGCCCATCACTGAACCATACTGGTCAAGCCTACCGCACGGAATTCCCATCAAGTCATGTTCGCTATGATAAGCTAACTCAGCAATTTCTTGTCTAGATAGTCTTAACCCGAATAACTCGCTTAGGCCCGTGACTACAGCTACTTGCAACGCAGCACTACTGGCTAGTCCCGACGCTATAGGTACCTCACTAGAGATAAGCATATTGAAGTTTCTTATACTCGCCCCTCTCTCGCGAAGAGCCATAATGACTGACCTAACGTAGTTACCAAACCACCCCTCCTCCCTAAGTGATGTTGTGTGGGCATCGAATATATCAACGCATTCACTAACCTCCCCACATAAGTTAACTGAGACAACACGTGAGATTGACTCAGCCCTAGATAATGCAACATAAGTTCTTTTATTGATAGCTACTGAAACGACTGGCAGCCCCTTATAGTCTTGGTGTGTGTTCAGGAAGTCTAAGCGTCCAGGCGCGGACACAATTAGAGGAGGTAGTGTAGAGAAAAAGTTTTCGTATTCTCTTGAAATTCTCTCTATGACCTCAGAAGCACTGTCCAAGTACGTCACCCAACATCTTAACACTCTCTCTGCAAGCATCTTTCAACTCACTAGCTTTCTCTTCAGGCACTCCGTCATACGTAAAGACCCAGTAACCCCATTCAATCCCTGCCGCATACTTCAGCTTTTCTTCATCTCTGTAGGGTTGATAAAACTCTACGTGAAAATGATATACGTAGCTCCCTTTAGAAGGGTGATTGTGTAGTACCATAATGTATGGAGCATCACGTTTTAGTAGTGTGGCGTAAGTTGCCGTGACTACCCTCAGAGCATCAGCGAGGAATCTTAAATCTTCGCCACTCAATTCGTTAAGAGATTTCACGTGTTTCTTGGCATACACGTGTAGCTCGTAAGGCCACATTGCGTAAAACGGTAGCAAGACTGTGAAGGCTTCGTTTTCATATATGACTCGAGACTTTTCTGTAGATTCGTAGCTTAGTATATCGCAGAGAATGCAATTATTGTGTTCTCTCCAATATTGTTGAAACGCTTCTATTTCTGCTTCTATCCTAGAAGGGATAAAAGGTAGGGCGTATATCTGGGAATGAGGATGCGGTAGGGAAACCCCTACTTCCTTTCCTTTATTCCTGAAGACAGCGACATAATTCACGTAATCTAGCTTAGAAAGCTTCTCAAATTCTTCTTTGTAGACTTTAACTACTTTCCACGCGTGCTCTAGGGTAAGCGTATGTAAGTCCCCCTCGTGTTGTGGAGTCTCAACAACTACTTCAGCTACTCCTCTAGCATTTAAGACCTTATACGGTGGGAATATAGTTTCAGGTGCTGAAGGCGGGCTAGGAGTGAGTGCAGGGTATTTATTAGGTAATACTACTACATCCCATAAACCAGCTTGTTTAAGTTCTGGAGCTCCTGGACAAAAAGGACATGGAGTGCTTTCTTCTCCAGGTCTCCAAGGTCTGGTAGCCCGATGAGGAGCTATTATGACCCACTGCTTTATGAGGGGATTCCAGCGAATCTCATGCATCTACTTACCCAAATAATATAACAGCTTAACCCTAGTTAAAATTCCTCAAAACTCGAATTTCGAGACGACTTTCCCATATGCATCAGTTAGTTTAGTATTGCTTTTATGCTTAGTACTGGGGCTCTTCTACTAGAGGGTGAGAGCTTGTTGATGCACTTAAGATGAGGACCCTTCCCGAAAGTAGCGATGATTATAAATTAATCCTGGAGGGCGAGCTCCTCGCTAATGATGTCCTGAAACAATTGAGGAACTCACAGCTTAAGATTTATTAGGTTTTGTTTTATGTTTTTAGTGGTTGGGCCCGTCGTCTAGCCTGGTTAGGACGCCGCCCTGACGCGGCGGAGGTCCGGGGTTCGAGTCCCCGCGGGCCCACTCCTCAAGCTTCTTGCGGTGATCGAGGTCTTCGTTGTTTTTTAAGTTTGAGTTGTAATTATATATTTGGTTTAAGAAGTCTTGGCTGGTGGTGTGTATGTTTAGTATTAAGTATTCGGAGGGCCTCCTTTTTAGGAAGTATGTTTTGAGTTCTACTAAGCCTCTTAGTGATGTGCCTCTTAGAGTATCTGAGGAGGGTTTCTTGATTAGGGGCTTAAGCCCTGACAAGAGTATTTTGATTGAGGTGAATATCCCTAGTAGTTCTTTCACAGAATACAGTGCGAGCGGGGTCAATGACTTAACTCTAGAGAGAGACGAGTTTAGTAAGGTTCTGAAGAAGCTGGGCAGAAATGATACTATACAGCTCAGTTATGAGGAGGGAGGCGGGATTATTAAGGCTAAGTTAATAAACAGTAAATCAGGTGTTGAGAGAAGTTATGATGTGAGGGTCGCTGGGTTAGAGGGTCCTGTAGACCCCGTACAAGTAGAGTTGCCGGTGCTAGTTAGAGTAGAGACTTCAATACTCCAGAAAATAATAAAAGACGCTAAGTTAGTTGGTGAAGAACTAACTATGAAGTATTCTAGAGACTCTGTAGAGTTCACTTCTTCGAGTGAGGGGAGAGAGTATATGGTAGTTCTTGAGAGAGGTAAGCACCTCCTCGAACTAACGTCTACTTATTCAGGAGCCGCGGTAAGTACTTACGACATAGACTTACTTAAGACGCTCATACCAGTACTTTCAGTCTTTGACGTAGCGACGCTAGAATTTGGTCCTTCACTACCGCTAAAAGTTAGTCTTTCGAGTGAGGAGGGAGTAAACATAACTTCTTGGGTAGCTCCTAGATAAACTACCTACTCTCCCTTCTTGGTGGCTACAAGCCCTAATTTGAGAGCTAACTCAGCAGCCTTCTCAACAGCTTCCTCAGGACTACTTGCTGAGACGTTGAATGTGATGTTAGTATTGACTAGCCTTATTCTATACCTCTTACCGCCCTCAACTAAGATCTCCTCAACAACTTCTAACGCAGGCTTACCCATGCAGAGCACCAGATCTCATACCGTGATAACAAAATTTAAGTTAATTAAAAGGGAAAAAGTTAGTCTTCATAATGGAAAGCCCGATCTTAAGCTCACTCACGGGAGTTTTTGTAGTTATATTTACCTTCCCCTCACCTTGAAGACGGCCAACATTATCTTCAACAACTTAGAACAGTACTCTACATGGCGCTGGTCATTCAATCGGGAGTCTACAGCAGTTTTAGCTTTTTAGGCAGGCCTGAAACACGAAGTAACCTAATCGCTTCCTCGTATCAATCGCGAACATCACTTAAATAACCTAACCACTCTCAACTATTGGGACTAGCGTTATTACATAATGATCATCTACGTATTCATCATCATTCATTATCCTTCCGTTCATAACCAAGACGTACTGTCCTTGAAGATTCAGTAAATTTTTGAGAGTCTCTATAACCTCCTTGGCTTTTGTGTTATCGACTTCTACAACCACAGTTTTCTCAAGATCTGGATACACCTTTACCTTAATAGTTGCCAGGGACACCACCTTAACTGAACGCTACATCTAGTCCTAGTTTGTCTATCTTATCTTTACTTGGGTAACCGCTTTGCAAGTCTAAGTCCCTGTA